>JBEDFV010000266.1:0-4197 GCA_041175005.1 Pseudomonadota bacterium | reverse complement strand
CCCATGCAGGCTGCCCGAGGACTCATTTCGATGACACGAGCCGAACTCGCCGTAGCGCAACGGAAGATCGCGATAACTGCGCAGCCCTGAGTTGTAGACCTGCACATGCCCCGGGCAATTCATGGGTTTGAGTGCGTAGTCACGGTTCTCTGAGGCCGTGGTGAACATGTTGTCCTTGTAGTGCTCCCAGTGGCCCGACTTCTCCCAAAGAGAGCGGTCTAGTATGGAAGGACAACGAATCTCCTGATACCCGGCGTCTTTGTAGACCTGCCTTAGATATTGCTCGACCTGCTGCCAGATGGTCCATCCCTTGGGATGCCAGAAGACCATGCCAGGTGCATTGTCCTGCACATGGAAGAGGTCAAGCGCCTTACCAAGCTTGCGGTGATCACGTTTCTCGGCCTCTTCGAGCTGATGCAGGTAGGCATCGAGATCGTCTTTTTTGGCCCAGGCGGTGCCATAGACCCGCTGCAACATCTCGTTACGGTGGTCGCCGCGCCAATAGGCACCCGCCACTTTCATGAGCTTAAAGACCTTAAGCTTCCCCGTGGAGGGCACATGGGGCCCGCGACAGAGGTCGACAAACCCGCCCTCTCGGTAGAGCGAAATTTTTTCGCCTTCGGGAATGGATCCGATGATCTCGGCCTTGTACTTCTCCCCCATGGACTGAAAGAGCGCGATGGCCTCGTTACGATCCCAGACTTCGCGCACCACGGGCTCGTCCTTTGCCGCGAGCGCCTGCATGCGGCTCTCGATGGCCTCGAGGTCTTCGGGGGTTAGGGGCCTCTCATAGGAGAAATCGTAATAAAAACCGTTGTCGATCACCGGGCCGATCGTGACCTGCAGCCCGGGAAAGAGTTGCTGGGCTGCATAGGCCATGAGATGCGCCGTGGAATGGCGAATGACCTCAAGCCCCTCGGGATCTTTGTCTGTGACGATAGAAAGCTGTGCATCACGTTCGATAAGCGTACTGGTGTCGACCAGCGTGCCATCGAGCCGACCCACGATCGCTGCCTTAGCAAGCCCCGCTCCGATACTGGCGGCCACCTGGGCCACGGTTACCGGATGGTCGAACTGACGAACGGAGTTATCTGGGAGCGTTATGCGAATCATGGGAATGAGAAAGAATTGGTAGGCGCGATTGGACTCGAACCAACGACCCCCACCATGTCAAGGTGGTGCTCTAACCAGCTGAGCTACGCGCCTGCGGACCTACCAAGACCTCTCTCTGCATACCGCCGCTGCTCAGAAGAGGCCCTTGTCAGCAAGACCCGCATTCTATCGGGACTTCGCAGACTTCGCAAAGTCCGTAGACTCCTCATAGATCTCCAGCAATAGATTCATCTTTGCCCATTCGGCCTGCTCCTGGTTCAGCGTGAAGCGGGTAAGCGGGTGGTGCTCTAGCCAGTCTGCATCGAGGGTCAGGGCGACCCCCTTGCCTGTGGTCTGAAGTCGCACCGTGGGCAATTGGGCCGATGCGCGACTTCTGTAAAAAATGGCAGCAAGCCTTAGGCAGATGAGCGCAAGCCGCTGAAACCGGTCTACAAAGAGCGACTGCACCTTGCCGAGCTTTCCAACATGGCCGAGCACGAGGCCGGACATGACCTGCTGGTCTCTGCGAGAAAAGCCCGGCATATCGGACTGCGACACGATGTAGGCAGAGTGCTTGTGATAGCTGTTGTGTGAAATGGAATGTCCCACCTCCAGGAGCTGGGCCGACCAGTTCAGAAGCTGCGCCATGTCTTGACGCTCTTCTTGGCTACCCAGGGCCACCTGCCCCCAGAGCAGGAGCGCCAGGTCTGAGACCCGCTGTGCCTGTGCCGTATCGACGGCGTAACGCTTCACAAACTGCTCCACCGTATACACACGCATGTCATCGTGGCGTGCGCGGCCCAAGACGTCGTAGAGCACCCCGAGTCGCAAGGCGCCTTCTGAGTACTGCATGCGATCAATGGCGAGTTCCTCAAAGAGGGCAATCATGATCGAGAGCCCACCCACAAACACCGGCATGCGATCTGGCTTAATGCCCGGGAGGTCCGCCTGCTCGACCCGGCCAGCCTTCACCAGCCGTGCGCGAATCTCCTCCATGCCAGACAGGGTGATGCCGTAGCTTCGGTCGCCTAAGGCCGCTACCACGTCGGCAATGGCGCGGGCGGTTCCGCTGGAGCCCACGGCCATCTCCCAGCCCAGGGCTCTGAAAGGCCCAGAGGCCACCTGAATCTCTTTGCGCGCCGCCAGTACCGCTTCACGAAAACCGCTGCGGCTCACCTGACCATCGGGAAAAAACTCTCGGGTGAATCGAATACAGCCAATAAAGACGCTCTCAAGAAGCTCCGGGCGGTAGTCGGTGCCGATGATCATCTCGGTAGAGCCACCACCGATATCGATCACCAATCGGCGGCGACCATCCGCTGCCAGGGTATGGGCCACCCCGTTGTAAATGAGCCTCGCCTCTTCCTTGCCTGCAATGACCTCGATAGGAAAGCCCAGTGCCGCCTCACAGGTCTTCAGAAACGAGGGGCCATTTTTCGCGACACGGAAGGTATTGGTTGCTACGGCGCGGACCCGCTGCGGATGGAAGAGCCGCAACCTCTCGCCGAACCGCTGAAGGGCCAAGACCGCCCGCGACTGGGAGGCAGCATCGAGACGTTTGTCGGCCGAGAGGCCCGAGGCGAGCCGAACCGCATCCTTCAGACTATCGATGGGTGAAATCTGCGGCCCCACAGGGGTCTGCACGACACGCCCCACCAGCAGATGAAACGAATTGGAGCCGAGGTCTACCGCCGCAACAAGCTCTGGATCTTCGGATTCTTTTAATGGAGCTGCCGACATGCGCGGCATTATAAGCGCCGCTACACTAAAGACTATGGCGCGCGCAAAAAATTCTCTGTTAAGTTCCGACCCGCTTGTAGGGGGCGAGCGATACATTAGCCGCGAGCTGAGCCTTCTGGCGTTCAATGAGCGCGTTCTCGCCATGGCGCAGGATTCCGAGGTACCGCTACTTGAGCGTCTGCGTTATGTCTGTATTGTCTCGAACAATCTCGATGAGCTCTTTGAGATTCGCGTTTCGGGCCTAAAGGCAAAGATTCGCCAAGGCGCTGGCGAACTGCTCGAGCCCGATGGCTTGTCTACGGCGGAGACCCTGCGAAGGCTTAGTAGGCGTGTGCAGAAACTGGTCCACCGACAATACGAACTGCTCAATGACGAGATCTTGCCTGCCCTTGCCTCGCACGGCGTGATGGTCCACTTCTCTGCAAGTCTCACGGAAGAACAAAAGAAGTGGGCCCATGACTATTTCTTGAAAGAAGTCCTTCCGGTATTAACGCCGATTGGGCTCAATCCTTCCCATCCTTTTCCACGCACGCTTAATAAGAGCCTGAACTTTGTGGTCACCCTGGAAGGCAAAGATTCGTTTGGCCGCAGCAGTAACCTCGCGGTCTTACAGGCCCCACGCATCCTGGCCCGAATTGCGCGCGTACCAGAGAAAGTCTCGGGCTACCCTCACGGCTTCATGATGTTGGGTTCTGTCGTACAAAACAGCGTGCAGGAGCTTTTTCCCGGCATGCATGTCTCGGGTATTTATCAGTTCCGCGTGACACGAAACAGCGATCTCTTTGTCGATGATGAAGAGGTCACCGACCTACGCGAGGCCCTGAAGGGTGAACTCTCACAGCGCCAGTTTGGAGATGCGGTTCGGCTTGAGGTCTCAGACACCATGCCCGAGGCGGTGGTGCAACGTCTCCTCAACGAACATGGGCTTGAGGAGCATGACTGCTATCGGGTAAATGGTCCGGTGAATCTTGTGCGCATGATGGCCCTGCCAGACCTTGTCGACCTCTCCTCCTTAAAGTTCGACCCGATCGTGCCCGCCTACCCCCGGGCGCTTCAGTCAACAGAGCCCTTTCAGGCCGTGCAGGCGGGCGATATTCTGGTACACCACCCCTACGAGTCCTTCTCCTCGGTCACCGATTTCATCCAGACGGCAGCCCGCGACCCGGCCGTGGTGGCCATCAGCATGACCATCTATCGCACCGGTCAGACCTCAGAATTGATGGAATCGTTGATTGAGGCGGCCCGCTCTGGCAAGGAGGTGACAGCGGTGGTGGAGTTGATGGCCCGTTTTGATGAAGAGACCAACATCAACTGGGCCTCCCGGCTTGAGAATGTGGGCGCCCATGTGGTCTTTGGCGTGGTCGG
>JBEDFV010000265.1:0-2796 GCA_041175005.1 Pseudomonadota bacterium | reverse complement strand
CGCCAGGCGTACTCACCGCCGGCATCGAGCATGGTGGCGAGCACCGGGTCGTCACCAAAGGCCTGGGCATGCATGCGAAGCGCCTCTTCGGCCATTTCAAAAATTCCAATGCCTTCCACCGCACTGGGCGTGCCTGTGAAGTAGTGATCAATCGTGGCCTTATTAATGCCGATGGCCTCAAAGATCTGGGCACCGCAGTACGACATGTAGGTGGAGATGCCCATCTTGGACATAATCTTTGAGAGGCCCTTGCCAATCGCCTTCACATAGTTGGCCACGGCCTTCTCGGCGCTGAGCGCCCCAGAGAGCTCTTTGTGCATCGAGACGATGGTCTCCATGGCCAGATAGGGGTGCACAGCCTCTGCGCCATAACCCGCTAACACGGCAAAGTGATGCACCTCACGGGCCGAACCGGTCTCCACCACCAGGCCCGCCTGGGTACGCAGCCCCTCGCGCACGAGATGCTGGTGCACGGCCGATAAGGCCAGTAATGCGGGAATCGCCACCTGGGTGGGCGCCACACCGCGATCGGACAAAATCAGAATATTCGCGCCTGCACGAATCGCCTCCACCGCCTCGGCACAGAGGGTGGCGAGCTTGGCCTCCACGCCCTCCTTGCCCCAGTCTAGGGGGTAGGTCATCGAGAGCTGCTCTGACTTGAACTTACCCCGCGTATGGGTCGCAATATCTCGCAGGCGTTGCATGTCCGCAAAGTCGAGAATCGGCTGACTGACTTCCAGCCGCATGGGCGGGTTCACCTGATTGATATCGAGCAGGTTTGGGCGGGGCCCCACGAAGGAGACCAACGACATCACAATCGCCTCGCGAATCGGGTCGATCGGCGGGTTGGTCACCTGGGCAAAGAGCTGCTTGAAGTAGTTATAGAGCGGCTTGCTGCGGTTAGAGAGCACGGCCAGCGGCGAGTCGTTGCCCATAGAGCCCACCGCCTCTTCGCCTGCCTGGGCCATAGGCGCCATTAAAAACTTGAGGTCTTCTTGTGAATAGCCAAAGGCCTGCTGACGATCGAGCAGAGGCACCTCTGCCGCAACCGGCACATTCTTTTCCTCAGGCGACAGGTCTTCCAGCGCGATCCGGACGTCTTCGATCCACTGCTGATAGGGCCGGGTTTTTGACAGCGATGACTTCAATTCCTCATCGTGAATCATGCGGCCCTGGTCGAGGTCGATGAGGAACATCTTGCCTGGCTGTAGGCGCCACTTACGCACGATCTTGCTCTCAGGAATGGGCAGTACGCCCGACTCCGAGGCCATGATCACGAGATCGTCTTCGGTGATGCAGTAGCGCGAAGGACGCAGTCCATTGCGATCGAGCGTGGCGCCAATCTGCCGGCCATCGGTAAAGACCAACGAGGCGGGACCATCCCAGGGCTCCATCATGGCCGCGTGATACTCGTAAAAGGCCCGACGCGCCGGGTCCATGGCAGCATGCTGCTCCCAGGGCTCAGGGATCATCATCATCACCGCATGGGCAAGCGGATAGCCTGCGGCCACAAGCAACTCCAGACAGTTGTCAAAGGTGGCCGTGTCAGACTGCCCGGCAAAGCTAATGGGGTAGAGCTTCTTAAGGTCAGCGCCCAGTACCGGGGAAGACATGACCCCCTCGCGGGCCCGCATCCAGTTGTAGTTGCCCTTCACGGTATTGATTTCTCCATTGTGGGCCACCATGCGGTATGGGTGGGCCAGGGGCCACTCGGGGAAGGTGTTGGTAGAGAACCGTTGGTGCACCAGCGCGAGCGCCGAGACGCAACGGGGGTCGGCGAGATCCTTGTAATAGACGCCCACCTGGTCTGCGAGCAGCAGGCCCTTATAGACAATGGTGCGACTCGACATCGAGGGCAGGTAATACTCTTTGCTGTGCTTGAGCTTGAGGCTCTGCACCGCCGAAGAGGCGGTCTTACGAATCACGTAGAGCTTGCGCTCTAGGGCCTCTTGCACCACCACATCGCCGCCCCGGCCAATGAAGATCTGGCGAATCACCGGCTCCTTCTCGCGCACGCGGGGAGACATCGGCATCTGGCTGTCGGTAGGCACATCACGCCATCCGAGTACCACCTGGCCTTCGGCCTGTACCGCGCGCTCCAGTGCACGCTCGCAGGCCATGCGCGAGGCGTGTTCTTTGGGTAGAAAGACCATGCCCACGCCATATTCCCCAGGGGGCGGCAGGGTGACCCCCTGACGGGCCATTTCTTCGGCGAAGTAGGCATGGGGAATCTGAATGAGAATGCCCGCGCCATCGCCCATCAGTGCGTCGGCCCCCACGGCGCCACGATGGTCGAGGTTTTTGAGAATTAAGAGCCCCTGCTCGACGATGCCATGCGACTTTTGCCCCCTAATGTGGGCCACGAAGCCGACGCCGCAGGCGTCGTGCTCTAAGTCCGCCCGATACAGGCCGGCCTCTGCGGCCACGGCCTGCGAGGAAGGCGAGTCTGCCAAGGGCCCCTGCATAGGAAGGGGGGAAAGCGGCGCACGCGGCTGAGACATAAGAAGAGCTCCAGATCGAGATAAGGCGGACGCGTATTATGCGCACCCCAGGACAATCCGAAGCGAGAAATATCGTGCTTTCCCGCTTTCTTTCTGAGATTTAAATAGGGTCAGAACAATATTATTGTGGCAAGTTTAAGGCGCAAGAAAAAAAGCGGGACATCAAAATCCATCTTCTTTTTCAGGGCTGCGGTCGATCCGAGGACGACCCCGAGGCCGACGCAGCCAGGCCTGTCGCTCCTCCTCCTCAAGCGACTGCCAGACAGCTGCGCTTAAGACCGGTCGTCCCTGGGAC
>JBEDFV010000264.1:0-6048 GCA_041175005.1 Pseudomonadota bacterium | reverse complement strand
GCCGAGGCGCTCAAGAAGCAGCTCGAAGAGGCCGGTGCAAAGGTCGAACTCAAGTAAGACCTCTCAAAACCCACCTGAGGGGCTGCCCTGGCAGCCTCCTCGGTGTGGGCTTTGCCATGGTGCGGCACCGCTGAAGGCGGCGCCATCGCAAAGTCCACGAAGACAGATGTGGAAAGACCGTCGTTCCGTCGTTATCCCAGACCTAAGGATTCGTAATGGCCTACAACTTCACTGAAAAAAAGCGTATCCGCAAGAGCTTTGCCAAGCGTCCCCCGGTACTCGAAGTCCCCTATTTGTTGGAGACGCAGCTCGAGTCGTATCGCCGCTTCCTTCAGGCTGACACGGCGCCCGATCGGCGTCTAAACGAGGGCCTGCAGGCGGCCTTTACCTCGATTTTTCCCATCGTGAGTCACAACGGCTTTGCGCGTCTGGAGTTTGTGCACTACCAACTCGGACACCCCGTATTCGATGTGAAGGAATGCCAGCAGCGGGGCCTCACCTATGCCGCGCCACTCCGCGCCCGGGTGCGCCTGGTAATTATGGATCGTGAGGCCGCGAAGCCCACCACCAAAGAGGTCCGTGAGAACGAGGCCTACATGGGGGAACTGCCGCTCATGACCGACACCGGCTCGTTCGTCATCAACGGTACGGAGCGTGTGATTGTGAGCCAGTTGCACCGCTCTCCGGGCGTATTTTTTGAGCATGATCGGGGCAAGACCCACAGCTCCGGCAAGCTGCTCTTCTCCGCCCGCATCATTCCTTACCGTGGCTCCTGGCTTGACTTCGAGTTTGATCCGAAGGACATCCTCTACTTCCGGGTAGACCGTCGACGCAAGATGCCGGTCACGATTCTCATGAAGGCGCTCGGCTTAAGCCCCGAGCAGATTCTTGCCCACTTCTTTAGCTTTGATCACTTCCAGCTCATGCCCTCGGGCGCGCAGATGGAGCTCGTGGCAGAACGACTCCGTGGCGAGCAGGCCCGCTTCGACATTACCGACAAAGACGGCACGGTGATTGTGGCCAAAGACAAGCGTATCAATGCCAAACACATTCGGGAGATCGAGAAGGCGGGCCTTAAACGCATCTCTGTGCCCGACGACTATCTTCTAGGCCGTATCGTGGCGGCTAACCTCGTGGATCAGGAGACTGGTGAGTTTCTGGCCAAGGCCAACGACGAGATCACCGAGGAGTTGCTCGAGAAACTACGTGCAGCCAAGGTACGCGATTTCTCTGCCCTCTATGTCAACGATCTTGACCATGGTGCCTATATTTCTTCCACCCTGCGTCTCGATGAGACGCCGGACCAGCTCTCTGCCCGGGTGGCTATTTATCGCATGATGCGCCCCGGTGAGCCTCCTACCGAAGATGCGGTCGAGGCCCTCTTTAACCGGCTCTTCTTCAGCGAAGACTCCTACGACCTGTCGCGTGTGGGCCGTATGAAGTTCAACCGCCGTCTGGGCCGGGAAGAGGTCGAGGGGTCGCTGGTGCTGACCCACGAAGATATTCTCGACACCATTAAAGTGCTGGTTGAGCTGCGCAACGGTCGTGGCGAGGTTGATGACATTGATCACCTCGGCAACCGTCGTGTCCGCTGTGTGGGCGAGCTGGCAGAAAACCAGTTCCGTTCTGGACTGGTGCGGGTAGAGCGGGCTGTCAAAGAGCGTCTTGGTCAGGCCGAGGCCGACAACCTGCAGGCCCACGACCTTATTAACAGCAAACCCATCAGTGCTGCGATTCGCGAGTTCTTTGGCTCTTCGCAGCTCTCGCAGTTTATGGACCAGACCAACCCGCTCTCGGAGATCACCCACAAGCGGCGTGTCTCGGCCCTCGGGCCAGGCGGTCTCACCCGTGAGCGCGCGGGCTTTGAAGTCCGTGACGTCCATCCCACCCACTACGGCCGGGTCTGCCCCATTGAGACCCCAGAAGGCCCGAACATTGGCCTGATCAACTCTCTGGCCCTTTACGCGCGTCTCAATGAGTACGGTTTTCTTGAGACGCCCTATCGCAAGGTGATCGACCACCGAGTGACCGACCAGATCGAATACTTGTCGGCCATTGAAGAGGGGCGGTATGTAATTGCCCAGGCCAATGCCAAGGTAGACGAGTCGGGCAGGCTCCTCGGCGACCTGGTCTCTGTCCGTGTCAACGGCGAGACCACGCTCTCCAGCCCCGATAAGGTTGAGTACATGGACGTGGCGCCCTCGCAGATTGTGTCCGTCGCGGCCTCACTCATCCCGTTCTTGGAACACGACGACGCCAACCGTGCGCTGATGGGCTCAAACATGCAACGGCAGGCCGTGCCCTGCCTGCGTCCCCAGAAGTCGTTGGTGGGTACCGGCGTTGAGCGCACCTGTGCCGTCGACTCGGGCACGGTGGTCCGTGCCTACCGCGGCGGCCTCGTGGATTATGTGGACTCGCGCCGTATCGTGATTCGTGTGAACGATGCTGAGGCGACGGCCGGTGAGTCGGGTGTGGACATCTACAACCTCATCAAATACACCCGTTCCAATCAAAACACCAACATCAACCAGCGCCCGTTGGTCCGCAAAGGCGATACGGTTGCCCGTGGCGATGTGGTGGCCGATGGCGCCTCCACCGACATGGGAGAACTCGCGCTCGGCCAGAACATGCGTGTGGCCTTTATGCCCTGGAACGGCTATAACTTCGAGGACTCGATTCTCATCTCCGAGCGGGTGGTGGCCGAAGATCGCTACACCTCCGTGCATATCGAGGAACTCTCGGTCTTTGCCCGTGACACCAAGCTTGGGCCCGAAGAGATCACCCGCGATATTTCTAACCTCTCTGAGAACCAACTCGGACGACTCGATGAGTCGGGTGTTGTCTATATCGGTGCGGAGGTTACCGCTGGGGATGTGCTGGTCGGTAAGGTCACGCCCAAGGGCGAGACCCAGCTCACGCCAGAAGAAAAGCTGCTGCGAGCCATCTTCGGTGAGAAGGCCTCCGATGTGAAGGACACCTCACTGCGCGTGCCCTCGGGCATGAGCGGCACAGTGATTGATGTCCAGGTCTTTACCCGTGAAGGCATTGCCCGCGACAAGCGCGCCCAGCAGATCATTGATGACGAGCTCGGCCGTTTCCGCAAGGACTTAAACGACCAGCTCCGTATTGTCGAGGCCGATGTCTTCCAGCGTATTGAAAAGCTGCTCATCGGTCAGCCGGCCAATGGCGGTCCGAAGAAGCTTGCCAAGGGCACTGCCATCTCGGCCGACTACCTTGCGGATCTCGACCGTCACCACTGGTTCGATATTCGCTTAGCCGACGAGTCTGCCGCCAGCGCCCTGGAGTCACTCAAAGAGTCTCTTGAGCAGAAGCGCCACCAGTTCGACCTCGCATATCAAGAAAAGCATCGCAAACTCACCCAGGGCGACGAACTGCCTCCGGGAGCCTTGAAGATGGTCAAGGTCTACCTGGCCGTGAAGCGCCGTCTGCAGCCCGGTGACAAGATGGCTGGCCGCCATGGCAATAAGGGCGTGATCTCCAAGATTGTCCCTGTGGAAGATATGCCCTATATGGCAGACGGCACGCCCGTTGATGTCGTCCTTAATCCCTTGGGTGTTCCGTCGCGTATGAACGTGGGCCAGATCCTTGAGACCCACCTGGGCTGGGCGGCCAAGGGACTCGGTCAGCGCATCGGCGATATGCTGGCGCAGGAGGCCTCGGTCCACGAGGTCAAGGGCTTTCTGGAGAAGGTCTATAACACCAGCGGCAAGCCCGAGGCGGTTAAGACCCTGAAAGACGATGAGGTCCTCGAACTCGCCCGAAATCTCGTGGACGGTGTGCCCTTTGCAACGCCCGTCTTTGACGGAGCCACCGAGGCAGAGATTCGTGCCATGTTGCAGCTTGCCTATCCTGATGCCTTGGCCAAGCGCATCGGGCTCACTCCCACGCGCACCCAGGTGCAGCTCTATGACGGCCGCACCGGTGATGCCTTTGACCGTCCTACCACCGTCGGCTATATGCACATGTTAAAGCTCCACCACCTGGTGGACGACAAGATGCATGCCCGATCCACGGGCCCCTATTCTCTGGTGACCCAGCAGCCGCTCGGTGGTAAGGCCCAGTTCGGTGGCCAGCGGTTTGGTGAGATGGAGGTCTGGGCGCTTGAGGCCTATGGTGCGGCCTACACCCTGCAAGAGATGCTCACAGTGAAGTCTGACGATGTCACGGGCCGTACCCGCGTCTACGAAAACATCGTCAAGGGCGACCACGTCATTGATGCGGGCATGCCGGAGTCTTTCAACGTGCTGGTAAAAGAAATACGGTCTCTCGGTATCGATATTGACCTTGAGCGTCATTGATCCTTCAAAAGGAAGACAAGACCATGAAAGCGTTACTAGACCTCTTTAAGCAGGTGCAGCAAGACCAGCAGTTTGACGCCATCAAGATCGGCCTGGCCTCGCCCGACAAGATTCGGTCGTGGTCCTTTGGCGAGGTAAAAAAGCCAGAGACCATTAACTACCGTACCTTTAAGCCCGAGCGCGATGGCCTCTTCTGCGCCAAGATCTTTGGCCCGGTCAAAGACTATGAGTGCCTGTGCGGAAAATACAAGCGGCTGAAGCACCGCGGCGTAATCTGCGAGAAGTGTGGCGTGGAAGTTACCCTCGCCAAGGTGCGCCGTGAGCGCATGGGCCACATTGATCTGGCCAGCCCCACCGCCCATATCTGGTTTTTAAAGTCCCTGCCCTCCCGCATGGGCATGGTGCTCGATATGACCCTGCGCGATATCGAGCGGGTGCTCTACTTTGAGGCCTATGTGGTGGTCGATGGCGGCATGACGCCATTGAAGCGCGGCCAGATCATGACCGAAGACGATTACATCGCCAAGACCGAGCAGTATCCCGATGGCGATATGGTGGCCAAGATGGGCGCCGAAGGTATTCGCGATCTGCTGCGAGGCATCGATCTGAAGCGCGAGATTGAGCAGCTTCGTAAGGACCTGGCAGAGACCTCCTCTGACGCCAAGATTAAGAAGATCGCCAAACGGCTAAAGGTGCTTGAGGGCTTTGATAAGTCTGGCGTGAAGCCCGAGTGGATGATTATGGAGACGCTGCCGGTGCTGCCGCCGGAACTGCGTCCCTTGGTGCCGCTTGATGGTGGCCGGTTTGCAACCTCTGACTTAAATGATCTCTATCGTCGGGTCATTAACCGCAACAACCGCCTCAAGCGTCTGCTCGAACTGCGCGCGCCCGAAATTATCGTACGCAATGAAAAGCGCATGCTGCAGGAGTCGGTCGACTCGCTCCTCGATAACGGCCGCCGTGGTAAGGCCATGACAGGCGCCAACAAGCGGGCGCTGAAGTCTCTGGCTGACATGATTAAGGGTAAGGGCGGCCGGTTCCGTCAGAACCTTCTCGGTAAGCGTGTGGACTACTCCGGCCGTTCGGTCATTGTGGTGGGCCCCACCCTCAAGCTACATCAGTGTGGCCTGCCTAAGCTCATGGCCTTGGAGCTCTTTAAGCCCTTTATCTTTAATAAGCTTGAACTACGCGGCATGGCCACCACCATTAAGGCGGCCAAGAAGTTGGTCGAGCAGCAGGTGCCCGAGGTCTGGGATATTCTCGAAGAGGTGATTCGTGAGCATCCGGTGATGCTCAATCGGGCCCCGACACTCCACCGTCTTGGTATTCAGGCCTTTGAGCCGGTGCTCATCGAGGGCAAGGCCATCCAGCTGCATCCGCTGGTCTGTGCGGCCTTTAACGCCGACTTCGACGGCGACCAGATGGCCGTGCACGTGCCGCTCTCGCTTGAGGCTCAGATGGAGGCCCGGACCCTGATGCTGGCCTCCAACAATGTGCTCTTCCCCTCAAACGGCGAGCCCTCGATCGTTCCCTCACAAGATATCGTGCTGGGCCTTTATTACGCCACCCGCGACAAGGTCAACGGCCTGGGCGAGGGCATGCTCTTCTCCGACGTCGGTGAAGTGCTGCGCGCGCTGGACAACGGCGTGGTGGAGCTCACCGCCCGGGTCAGCGTGCGCCTGACCGAGTGGGTGCGCGTGGGCGAGGGCGATCAGTTCGAGCCCAAGAT
>JBEDFV010000263.1:0-2662 GCA_041175005.1 Pseudomonadota bacterium | reverse complement strand
CTTTACGGCCCAAGAGCTCAGCCAGGCGGGTCGCCACGGGGCCGAGTGAATCTTCGGCCTTCAGTTCGCCTTCGGTGGGTCGGCCCAGATGCGAGGTCACCATCACCGCCGCACCTGCTGCCAGGGCCTGCTGTATGGCAGGCACCGAGGCACGAATCCGCGTGTCATCGGTAATCGCGCCGGCGTCGTCTTGGGGCACATTGAGGTCGGCCCGGATAAAGACCCGTTTGCCCTGAAGACTCAGGTCTGATAACCGCTTGAACTTCATCCCGTATCGCTCCCCTTAGCTATCGATTGTTCTCAAAACAGATGGTGCCGCCTACGTCCGCTTTCTTATGCTTGTTTTACTTGGCAGACATCAGCGCGACCGTGGTGTCGAGCATGCGGTTTGAAAAGCCCCACTCGTTGTCGTACCACGACAAGATCTTCACCAGCCGGCCATCGGGCGAGACACGTGTCTGGGTCGCATCGAAGATACTCGAGTGCGGATCGTGGTTGAAATCAACCGAGACCAGGGGCGCTGTGTTGTAGCCCAACACGCCTTTCAAAGGTCCAGCAGCCGCGGCCTTGAGCAAGGCATTGACCTCGTCGACCGTAGTGGCCTTCTTCGACACAAAGCTTAAGTCAACGACCGAGACGTTAATGGTGGGCACCCGCATGGCAAAGCCGTCGAGCTTGCCGTTGAGGTCGGGCAGCACCAGGCCAACGGCAGCGGCCGCACCGGTCTTGGTGGGAATCATCGACATGGTGGCAGACCGCGCCCGACGGAGGTCTTCGTGATAGACATCGGTGAGCACCTGGTCATTGGTGTAGGCATGAATGGTGGTCATGAGACCCGATTCGATACCGAGGGCCTCGTGCAAGACCTTGGCCACCGGGGCCAGGCAGTTGGTAGTGCAGGAGGCATTGGAGATCACCGTGTGGCTGGCCTTCAAGACCCCCTGGTTCACCCCGTAGACCACCGTGGCATCGACATCTTTGCCGCCCGGAGCAGAGATCACGACCTTCTTCGCGCCACCGGCCAGGTGCGCGCTGGCCTTTTCTTTACTCGTAAAAAAACCGGTGCACTCCAGCACCACGTCCACGCCGAGATCCTTCCAGGGCAATTCGGCCGGGTTGCGATTGGCCAGCACCCGAATACGGTCGCCATTGACCACCATGCTGTCCCCATCGACCGATACCGTACCCGGAAACTTGCCGTGGGCCGTGTCGTACTGGGTGAGGTGGGCGTTGGTCTCGGGGTTGCCCAGGTCGTTAATGGCCACGATCTGAATATCGTGTTTCTTACCGCCCTCGTAATGGGCCCGCAGCACATTTCGGCCAATGCGGCCATAGCCATTGATCGCAACTTTGATGGTCATGCAGGGTTCTCCTTAATAATAAAAACTGGACAACAACATTCTGTCGAATGGCACCAGAGACGGCCGTAAGACCAGCCCTCGCCGCTAACGGCCAAGCACCGCCCGTGCCGTGTCGGCCAGGGCCTCCGCCGTAATGCCAAAGAATTTAAACAAGTCGCCTGCCGGTGCCGACTCGCCGAAACGGTCCAGGCCAATCACGGCTGCGGGCTGATATTTCCACCAGAAGTCGGTCACACCGGCTTCAATCGCCACACGCGGCACCCCCTCGGGCAAGACCGACTGCTTATAGGCCACTGTCTGCTGATCAAACACGGTGGTAGACGGCAGTGATACCACACGTACTCTGCGCTTCTCGGCCCGCAGCATACCGGCCGCCTGCATGGCGAGCGAGACCTCGGAGCCCGTGGCCATCAGCACGATCTGCGGGTTGGCATCGGTGGACAAGACATAAGCCCCCTTGGCCACATCGCGGGCCATGGCGGGGTCTTTCACCTGAGGCGGCAGACCCTGCCGGGAGAGCAAGAGCGCCGTGGGGCCGTCTTTGCGCTCCAGGGCGGACTGCCAGGCCACCGCAGTCTCCACCGCATCGGCTGGGCGCCAGACATGCAAAAAAGGAATAAGGCGCAACGAGGCGGGATGCTCCACCGGTTGGTGGGTGGGGCCGTCTTCCCCCAGCCCAATCGAGTCGTGGGTAAAGACATGGATCACCCGCTGGTGCATCAACGCCGCCATACGAATCGCATTGCGACTGTAATCGGCGAAGGTGAGGAAGGTGCCGCAGTAGGGAATGAATCCACCATGCAGGGCCACGCCATTACAGATGGCGGCCATGCCAAACTCGCGCACCCCGTAGCTGATGTGTTGGCCAGCCGACAGCACCCCCTGGGCATCCACCTTGAGTGTTGCCACGCCTTTCCAGTTGGTCAGGTTACTGCCGGTCAGATCGGCAGATCCGCCCAAGAGGCCCGGCAGCCTCGGGCCCATATCATCCAAGGCCATCTGCGAGGCCTTGCGACTCGCCACATTCGGCGCGTCTTTACAGAGCTGGGCAATATAGGCCTGGGTCTTACTGGCAAAGTCTTTGGGCAGGTCGCCCGCCATACGGCGCGAAAACTCCTGGGCTCTTTCAGGAAAGGCCGCCGCATAGGCCTGCATCAATCGATTCCAGGCCTGCTCGTGGTTGGCACCTGCGGCCTTTGCATCCCAGGCCGCATAGATCTCTGCGGGTATCTCAAAGGGCGCATGTGGCCAGCCAATGGCCTTACGCGTCAGCGCAATCTCTTCGTCTCCCAAGGCCTCAC
>JBEDFV010000262.1:0-6126 GCA_041175005.1 Pseudomonadota bacterium | reverse complement strand
ATTTGGTGCCCAGGTAGAAGACGTGGCCAACCTCGATGCCCCGCTCGATTTTGAGCAGGCCCTTTCCGCAGGGTGAGGGATCGCCCTCCACCACATTGCGAATATCGGCCACCAGCGTTGGCTCCGGCAGGTCGCGTCCCCAGCAGACGCCGGTGGTGTGGTGGTCCTTCTTGTTGGCGCCGACCACAAAGTTCGACATCATGGCCACCGTACGGTCTGCAATGACTGTGACCGAGGCGGGCAGGCCTACGGGCCCCAGATACCCGGGCTCCGTGCCAAAGTGGGCCAAGATCTCATCGACCGTGGCAAATCGAAAGCCTCCGACAAAGGGGCTGAGTTTGCCAACCTTCACCTCGTTGAGGTCATGATCACCGCGCAGTAAGAGTAGGAAGATCTTCACCCCGTCGCCCGTGGTCCCCTCGCCTTCATTCTTACGGCCGGAGCCCGAGGGCTGGGCGGGGTCGGTTGCCAGCACAATAGACTTCACAGTTTGGCTAAGCGGCAGGCCAAGGAAGGCGGCCACCTCCGCGCAGGTGCTCTTGCCAGGGGTCGGTACCGTCTGCATGGCGGCAGAGGCTCCCGCCCGTTCTGTAAGCAGCGGCATGCCTTCGGCGAGTTCGATATTGGCGGCGTAGTCAGAGGCAGGGCAGTAGACAATGGCGTCCTCGCCGGTCTCGGCAATCACCTGAAACTCGTGCGACCGCGAGCCGCCAATGGCCCCCGTGTCGGCTGCCACGGCCCGATACCGCAGCCCTAGGCGGTCAAAGATCTTGCGGTAGGCGGCAAACATCTTGTCGTAGCTCGCCTCGGCGCCTGCCACATCTTTATCAAACGAGTAGGCATCTTTCATGACGAATTCGCGGCCCCGCATGACCCCAAACCGCGGGCGGCGCTCATCACGAAACTTGGTCTGAATCTGATAGAAGTTCTTAGGTAGCTGCTTCCAGCTCTTAAGTTCTGCGCGGGCGATGTCGGTAATGACCTCTTCGCTTGTGGGCTGGAATGCGAAGTCGCGGCCATGCCGATCCTTTACGCGGAGGAGTTCGGGCCCCATCTTGTCCCATCGGCCGGTCTCCTGCCAGAGTTCGGCAGGCTGCACGATCGGCATCACGAGTTCAATGGCCCCGGCGGCATTCATCTCCTCGCGAATAATGGCCTCGACCTTGCGAATCACCCGCAGCCCCAGGGGCATATAGGAATAGATTCCTGCACCCAGACGACGGATCATCCCTGTGCGCAGCATGAGCCGATGGCTGGCCACTTCTGCATCGGCAGGGTCTTCTTTAAGGGTCTGAAAGTGAAAGGCAGAGGCGCGCATAGACCGTAGAGTGTTTTGGAGGGTTAATTGAGAAGAAGGATGCAGTGGTTCGTATAATTCAAGGATTATGCTCGATGAATTTGGCTACCGACCCAATGTGGGCATTATCCTGATAAACGATGTCAACCAGGTCTTCTGGGGCAAGCGGGTGCGTGAGCAGGCCTGGCAGTTTCCGCAAGGGGGCATCAAGCGCGGAGAAGATCCCGAGCGGGCCATGTTTCGAGAACTTCAAGAAGAAACAGGCCTGCGCCCTGAGCATGTGCAGATTCTCGCGCGTACCCAAGACTGGCTGCACTACGATGTGCCCGCCCGCTGGGTACGGCGCGAATGGCGTGGGCTCTACAAGGGCCAGAAACAGATCTGGTATCTGCTGCGTATGCTTGGCCAAGACTCCGACATTCAGCTGCGCTCTGGCACAGAGAAGCCCGAATTCGATGCCTGGTGTTGGCACGATTTCTTCGTACCGCTTGAGACCGTCATCGAGTTCAAGCGCGATGTCTATCGCTTAGCGCTTGGCGAGCTGGCGCCTTACATCTTCTCGGCAGACGAGGTCAGTACCAGGTTGTCACGGTGTATGACCTCGGGTTCTTCCACAAAGCCCAGCAGCTCCTCAATCTGACTCGAAGGCCGGCCCATGATGCGGCGGGTCTCGCTGGCCGAGTAGTTCACAAGTCCCCGGGCGATCTCGGCGCCACCTGGGTCCAGGCAGGAGACCACATCCCCGCGGTCAAAGCTGCCTTGCACGCCCACAACGCCAATAGGCAGTAACGATCGCCCACGCGAGACCAGCACGGCTGTGGCCCCGGCATCGAGCATGAGTGCGCCACGCAGCTGCAGCTGATCGGCCATCCATTGCTTGCGGGCGGCCAGCATGGGCACATCGGCTACGAGCAGACTGCCCAGAGACTCCTGTTGCAATAAGCGCGGCAGCACATCTTCTTCGAGCCCGCTGGCAATGACAGTATGGGCGCCACTGCGTGAGGCCCGCTGGGCAGCCCGTACCTTGGTGGCCATGCCCCCAGTACCAATCGCGCTGCCGGCCCCACCAGCCATAGCGCTCAGGCCAGGGTCGTTGGCCCGCGCCCGGGGGAGCAGTTGGGCCTGTGGATCTTTACGGGGATCGGCGGTGTAGAGGCCAGCCTGGTCGGTGAGGATCACCAGGAGCTCGGCCTCTAAGAGGTTTGCCACGAGAGCACCCAGGGTGTCGTTGTCCCCAAGCTTGATCTCGTCTGTCACGACCGTGTCGTTCTCGTTGACCACTGGCACCACACCGAGCGCGAGCAGGGTGTTGAGGGTGGCTCGGGCGTTGAGGTAGCGCCGCCGATCGGAGACGTCTTCATGGGTGAGAAGTACCTGGGCCGTCTGTAGGCCATGGGCGAGAAACCCCACCTCATAGGCCTGGGCAAGCCCCATCTGGCCCACGGCAGCCGCAGCCTGCAGGCTATGGACCTCATTGGGCCGCTCGCGCCAGCCCAGCCGCTTCATGCCTTCCGCAATGGCGCCACTCGATACAAGAATGACCTCGCGACCGTGGCGACGTAACGCCGCAATCTGGGCGGCAAACCGGGCGACTGCTGCTGGGTCTATACCCTTGCCCTGGTTGGTCACGAGGCTCGAACCCAGCTTGACCACCCAGCGTCGGGCCTGCGCGACCTCCTGGCGATTCTCTGCCATGGTCACTCCGAACTGGCCGGCAGGGCTCCCACCGAACTGAGCCAGAGATAGATCTGCTGCATCAGTGGTTCAAGCCCCTCTCGCGTGAGCCCCGAGGTGTAGAAGACCGGGCCCTTCCACTTTAACGACTTGTTCATTGCGGCCCACCGCGCATCGCGCTCTTCATCGGCAAGCATATCGGCCTTATTGAGCACCAGCCAGCGTGGCTTAGAGGCAAGTTCTGGGTCGTAGCGGGCCAACTCCTTGGCAAGGGCCACCACCTCTTGGGCGAGCTGTTTTCCGATCTGGGTCTCGGTCTTTTCCTCCAGGCCTTGGGGTGCGAAGTCGACGAGATGCAGGAGCAGGCGGGTACGCTGCAGGTGCCGAAGAAACTGGTGGCCGAGTCCTGCTCCGTCGGCAGCACCCTCGATAAGCCCAGGGATGTCGGCGATCACAAAGCTCTGGGCCACGCCGATGCGCACGACGCCAAGCTGCGGGCTTAAGGTGGTAAAGGGGTAGTCGGCGATCTTGGGGCGGGCGTTGGAGGCAGCCGCCACCAGGGTGGACTTGCCCGCGTTGGGCTTACCGAGAAGCCCCACATCGGCCAAGACCTTGAGCTCGAGTTTGAGTCGACGGGATTCGCCCAACTCTCCAGGGGTGCACTGCCTCGGGGCCCGGTTGATACTGGATTTGAAATGGAGATTGCCAAGCCCACCGCGCCCGCCTCTGGCGAGCAGCACCTTCTGGCCATCTTCAGAGAGGTCGAATAATGTCTCACCGGTCTCGGCGTCCATTACCAGGGTGCCCACAGGCATGCGCAGCACCAGGTCGTCAGCCCCGGCCCCGTACTTATCTGACCCCTGGCCCTGCTCGCCATTGCGGGCCCGATGCATCCGCGCATACCGGTAGTCGATAAGGGTATTGATGTTGCGGTCGGCCAGGCCCCAGATTGAGCCGCCTCTGCCGCCATCCCCGCCGCTTGGCCCACCCTTGGGAATGAATTTTTCCCGACGAAAGGCCGCGACCCCGTTGCCGCCTTTACCGGCATGGACTTCAATGGTGGCTTCGTCAATAAATTTCATGGCATGTAAAAAAGCCCCGCGTGGCGGGGCTTTTTAGCTGGTGTGGTGGGCCTTGAATGCGACCAGACCTAGCCTGCCACCACGCTGACTACGGATTTTTGTAGGGGCCCGTGTACAGAAAAATGCACCTTGCCATCGACCAGGGCAAAAAGCGTGTGGTCTTTGCCCATTCCGACATTCTCACCGGGATGAAAAACCGTGCCACGTTGACGCACAAGAATATTGCCCGCAGAGATGGTTTCTCCGCCAAACCGCTTCACGCCAAGACGCTTGGCCTCTGAATCTCGTCCGTTGCGCGTAGAGCCGCCGCCTTTTTTCTGTGCCATTTGGAAGTCCTTTTGTTGTCTATCCGCCCAGCTTCTGGCCGGATCACCGAATACCCTTTTATGCGCTTACCACCGAGCCATCGGGGCGCACCATGGCCTCAACGGCGAGCTCTGTGTAGTTTTGGCGATGGCCCTGGGTCTTTGCGTAGTGTTTACGACGGCGGTGTTTAAAGATGCGCACTTTGTCGCCTCGCCCGTGGGATACCACCCGGGTCTTTACACTTGCACCGGCAAGCGTAGGCGTGCCTACGGCCAGGCTCTCGCCTTCTCCGAGGGCCAAGACCTCAGACAAAACACACTCGCTACCGACATCAAGGGCAATTGTCTCAACCTTAAGCTTCTCGCCAAGGCCCACGCGGTATTGCTTACCGCCGGTTTTAATCACTGCATACATAGCCATCTCTCTTATGTGTTTAAGAGTAAAAAATCGAAGCCCTCTAGTATGCCTCACCCAAACGGCGAATTCAAGAACGCTAAAAATCTGGCAGAAGGGTCAGGCATAATGCCGCCAGATGTCTAGCCCCGCCCCAAACGCTTATACCCATGCCTTGAGCCTCGTTGCATCCGAGATGGCCTCGGTGGACGCGGTTATACAGTCCCGGCTCTCCAGTGAGGTGGCGCTGGTCGAACAGGTAGCCCAATACATTATTCAGGGCGGCGGCAAGCGTCTGCGTCCGGCACTCCTGCAGCTCTGCGCCAAGGCGGTGGGCGCCCATCTGGCTGCTCCTCTGGCCACCGATCGCCCGGCGCGCTCCATGGCTCCTGCGGCCTTCGATCAGATGGCTGCGATCATTGAATTTATTCATACCGCCACCCTATTGCACGACGATGTTGTCGACGAGTCGGGGTTGCGCCGGTCGCGGCAGACGGCCAATGCGGTCTTTGGTAATGCGGCCAGTGTCTTGGTGGGAGACTTCCTCTATTCCCGGTCGTTTCAGATGATGGTGGAGATTGGCTCGATGCCGGTCATGGCCGTGCTTGCCGAGGCCACCAATGTCATTGCCGAGGGCGAGGTGCTGCAACTCATGAATTGCCAGGACCCCCATGTCGATGAGGCCCGGTACCTGCAGGTGATTCGCTACAAGACAGCCAAGCTCTTTGAGGCTGCTGCCTGCCTTCCGGCCGTGGCCCAGGATTGCCCCGCGGCGCTTGTTCAAGCCTTTGCCGCCTATGGCCGTCATCTGGGCACCGCCTTTCAGCTGACCGACGATGCCCTGGATTACAGCGGATCTGAGGATGCCTTGGGCAAGCGCCTGGGCGATGACCTTCGGGAGGGCAAGCCCACCCTGCCCCTCATTTATTTGCTGCGCGAGGGAAGTGCGGATGAGCGCGATCTGGTGCGCCAGGCGATCGAGTCGCCCGAGACGGCCCCCCTTGCGCAGATCGTCGCCCTGGTCAAGGCCTCTCCCGCCCTTGACTACACCCGTGATGCGGCGAAAAAAGAGTGCGATCTGGGCCGCGCGGCCCTTTTGGGTGTGGGCACCTCGGAGTACAAGATCGCTCTACTCGGACTGCTTGACTTCGTGCTGACGCGAGACAGCTAGGCCACCGCGCTGCGATTGCCCTAATGCGTGGTGAGATAAGGGCGGGTATACAATGCTGCTGGCTGTGGCATGGTGATAAGGAGGACACGTCGGGGTGTAGCTCAGCCTGGTAGAGTACTGCGTTCGGGACGCAGGAGTCGGAGGTTCGAATCCTCTCACCCCGACCATGAATGACCTACACTAGAGGCGTCATGGCAACCCGT
>JBEDFV010000261.1:0-6410 GCA_041175005.1 Pseudomonadota bacterium | reverse complement strand
TGCGAAACCGGGCAGACTGACGACTCTGAGGGTCTTGCGCGCTGAGGTCTCGATAGCCTGAGAGCCCCAGATAGCCAAACGGCCGAGTCATGCCACCACGCGCCTGCTGGCTCGCCCTGGGGTTGGGTGCAGAGGCGGCGAGCGCACCGTTGGTCTCGGTGAATCCCTCGTAGTCCAGGGAACGTGTCACTGCCGCCCCCCACCCTAGGGGAATAGTTTCGGCATGGCTTCGACAGGTGGGGTTCCAACGACTACGACGGAACCATTGATGGACAGACAGCGTGTCGGCGGTCTCCCACTGCGTGTAGTCGTCGCTTAATCGGGTGGCACCCCGTCTGATGAGCTTTGAGAAACTTCGATCGAGGCTTGTTGGAATGCAGGTAAAGGTGGGCAGCAGATAGAGTCGATGGTCAAAAGCCCGACCCTGCGTGAATCGATCGAGTTCCTGGGTCACGTGCTGGGCCATAAGGCCACGCTCATCACCCCCATAGGTTCGGCTTGCACGATAGAACCTGGGAATGTCACTGGTGGGCAGATATTGACCGAAGAAGCGTTTGTCGCCCGACCAGACCACCTCATTAATCAGGGTCTGGGTTGCAAAAGGATTGACCGCAAGGTGCATGGCCTCTTGCGAGGCCTGCAAGGCCCGCGTATAGGCACTACGCAGGGGAAGCTCCACGGCAACAGCAGCCTGGGTGGTAAGTTCCGCTGCCTGAACGGCATGGGCTGCCCACTGGGAGAACGTCTGTAAGCCCGGAATGAGGCTTCCCACCGCAGCCGCCTGGCGTGTGAGGGTGTTGGCCTGCTTAGCCCAGGCCAGCGCCGTTAAGCTCTGTGCAATCATGACCTCATTGGCAACAATTGCCCGGTTTGCATAGGCCTGATAATTCAGTGACTGTGCGTACCACTGGGCCACTGAGAGGCTTGCAGCATCAGACAATTGGTTGCCCCGTTGCTTGTCAGAAAGCAGCGTGGCCGACCCGCCTAAAAAGGCAAGGCCAGCCGCACTTGCAAGTAGCAGTCCCAGGCCAAGAACAAGCACGACGCCCCGCGGGGGAGTGACGACGCGACGACGCATCGCTTAGCGGTTGTCTTCGTTGTAGTTGCGAAGCCCCTTGCGGACATTGGCCTGCGTACGCGCTGTGTTGGCGGAACTAGAGGCGGCAGTTAAGGCCGATCCGCCGTCGTTACCCGCGATCTCTTGTGCGATGCCGGCAGTCTGGTTACGGATAGTCTGACCGAGAAGGCTATAGACCCCGATAGCAGCGACGGCAACGACGGCCACGATAATGATGTATTCGGTCATGCCCTGGCCCGAAGGGGGGCGACGAAAATGTGCGGTAACAACCTGACGCATAGTGTGAGCTCCATAGAAAAAGGAGCCGACAGTCTGCGGACTGTCGCGACACCAGAAAATCAAACAGAGGCGTTAGGCGATTGGTCTAGTGACCGTGCAATAACTGCGTTGCCACCGCAGCAAGGGACACACCGAGCAGCATGAGGCTGGGCTGCAACCAGGCAGCCCGCGTCTGCCCCCCGTGATGGTGCGAGTCGGCCTGGGCGTGAAGCTGCGGAATGAGGTCAGACAGGGCAATGTAGATAAAGTTACTGCCAGCGATGGCTAATACAAAGGGCAGCCAGCCACTCGCCTCTGCCAAGGCAAAATAGCCCACAACGCCCCCGACAAGAGCGCCGGATCCGGTGAGGAGATTAAACGCCAAGGCACGAGATTTGGTGAACCCGCTATTGAGCAATACAAAAAAATTCCCGATCTGCTGCGGCACCTCGTGGGTCGCGATGGCGGCGGCAGTGATGACCCCGAGAAAGCTGTCCACCTGAAAGGCCGCAGCAATAAGTACCCCATCGGCAAACGCGTGCACGGTACTGCCAACCAGAAGGCTGTATCCGCCACGCCCCGCGACGGCCGCGTCGTGCCCATGGGGATGGTGATGACCATCGTGCTCATGGTGGTGGTCATGCCGCAGCAATGACAGACGCTCCAGCATAAAAAAACCAAGGAGCCCCGCGAGAAGGGTCGCGGTGATGTCATGAAAGTCTGCTCCCATATGGAGGCTTTCCGGTAGCAGATGGAGCAGGGCAGATCCCAGAAGCATGCCCGCAGAAAAGCTCACCAGTCGATCGACCAGGCGTGACAGTCGCCCCAAAGAGACAGCGGCCGCCAGTCCAATACTAAGAAAAGTGGCGGCCGAGGAGGCGAGCAGAATAGAAAGAAGGGTCATACTTCCTTCGGTGTTAGGCCTTCAGCGACTTGCCAAACCAGGCGAGACAGCGCTTCCAGCCGTCTTCTGCGGCCTCACGGCGATAACTCGGCCGATAGTCGGCATGGAAGGCATGCGGCATATCTGGATACAGAATGATGTCGGAATCTTGAGAGGCCTTACCGCCAAAGGACAGCTTGGTCTTCATTTCGTCCACATCGGAATTGGGGATGCCGGAGTCCGCCCCCCCATAGAGGCCGAGTACGGGCCACTTAAGCTTCTCGGCGATATCGATGGGGTGAAACGGATTGGCCTCATTGACCGTGCTGCGAATGCGACCATACCAGGCCACACCCGACTTTAAGCCAGAGATGTCCGCGGCAGCGGCGAGCCAGACGATACGGCCCCCCCAGCAGAAACCGGTGATACCTGCACGGCCCTTGGCGCCTCCATTGGCCTCGGCCCAGGTAACTGCGGCCTGCACATCGCCAAGCACCTGGGTATCACTGGCCTTACTGACGATGTTGGCGAAGAGCTCGGCCATATTGGGAAACTTATTGGGATCGCCCTGGCGATGGAAAAACTCCGGGGCAATCGCCAGATATCCCTGCTGGGCAAATCGGCGGCAGACGTCTTTGATGTGCTCATGCACACCCCAGATCTCATGGGCCACAATCACCGTAGCGAGACCGGATTTGCCGGCAGGCTTAGCCCGATAGGCCGGAACAGCACCGGTGGGTGTGGGAATCTGCACCATGCCGGCATCCAGCCCCTGGGCACTGGTGGTGATGACCTGCGCCTGAAGCGCGCCAGTGGGCGCAACAGAGGCTGCAAAGCCAGCCAAGGCTGTGGCCTGCAGAAAGCCACGCCGACTATTTGGCAACAGGCCCGGGTTCGGTGGCACCAACGAATCGAGTTCTTGCTGGGCGTTTTGCATCCAGGCGTTGGAAGTGGGCGAAAGTGGTGGGCGAGCGGTCATAGTCTGTGTCCTTTCTGTTGAGAGGGGGGCAAAGAGGGCAAAGAGAAAATCACTTAAGAACCGTAGCGTACCCGGGTCTGCGATCGCAGAGAGCAATATGCCTATATGGAATCAATGGGCGGCATCCCAATTGGGGCCGGTACCGACCGATACCAGAAGGGGTACCCGCAACTGGGCGACATGCTCCATCACCTTCGGCAATAAACTCTGGATATGCGACACCTCAGGCTCTGGCACCTCGAGAATGAGTTCATCGTGGACCTGCAGCAAGAGGCGAGCGGCCAGGCCCTCACGCGTGAGTGTTGTATGGGTCTGGATCATCGCCATCTTGATGAGGTCAGCTGCGGTACCCTGCATCGGCGCATTAATGGCTGCCCGTTCGGCACCCGCGCGACGGGGGCCGTTGGGAGAGCGAATTTCAGGTAGCCAGAGACGGCGGCCGAAGACGGTTTCTACATACCCCTGATCGCGGGCCTTGGCCTTAATCTCTTCCATGTAGCGGGCCACGCCCGGATAGCGGGCAAAGTAGCGTTCGATATACAACCGGGCTGCATCGCGTTCGATATCCAGGTTCTGGGCTAGGCCATAGGCACTCATGCCATAAATGAGGCCGAAGTTAATGACCTTGGCATAGCGACGCTGCTCATCGGAGACCTCTTCGCGCGGGGTGCCAAAAATCTCGCTCGCGGTGGCACGGTGGACATCCTCGCCCCGCGCAAAGGCCTCAAGCAGGCCGCGGTCTTCAGAGAGATGGGCCATGATTCGCAGTTCAATCTGCGAATAGTCGGCGGAAATAAGTACAGACCCCGGGGGCGCCACGAAGGCCTGGCGAATACGGCGGCCTTCTGCGGTGCGAATCGGGATGTTCTGAAGATTGGGATCGCTCGACGCGAGTCGCCCCGTAATGGCCACCGCCTGGGAAAAGGTGGTGTGTACCCGCCCCGTGGCGGGATCGATCATGCGGGGTAACTTATCGGTATAGGTAGACTTGAGTTTCGAGAGCCCGCGCCACTTCAGCAGAGTCTTGGGCAGAGGATAGTCGTGGGCAAGCTGCTCAAGCACATCTTCATCGGTCGAAGGCGCGCCCGTGGCAGTTTTCTTAATCGGCTTATAGCCGAGTCGCTCAAAGAGGATTTCCCCAAGCTGCTTGGGCGAACCCAGATTAAAAGGCTGGCCTGCAAGGCTGTGGGCCTCAGCCTCTAGGGTAGAGATGGTGGCGGCTAGTTCCTGACTCTGCACCGTGAGCAGGGCGGCATCGACCTGGATACCGGCCTCCTCCATATCTGTGAGAACTCCCAAGGCCGGCAGCTCAATTTCTTCATAAATAAAACGCAGAGCCGGGATGGCCTGTACCTGGGGCCAGAGGGTCTGATGCAGGTGCAGGGTAAAGTCGGCATCTTCGCAGGCGTAGCGGGTGGCCACATCGATAGAGACCTCCTCAAATCCAATGCGCGATGCGCCTTTGCCAGTCACCTGATCGTAAGAGAGCCCTGAGCGGCCCAGGTGACGCTCCGCCAAGGACCCAAGGTCGTGACTACGGTGGGACTCGAGGACATAGGACTGCAGCAGGGTGTCGTGGGCAATGCCCCGCAAGACAATGCCATAACGACGCAAGACATGGGCATCGTATTTGAGGTTCTGGCCCACCTTGGCTGCCCGTGGGTCTTCTAGCCAGGGTTTGAGCCGGGTGAGCACAAGATTCAGCGGTAGCTGCTCAGGTACCCCCGGGTAGCGATGCCCTACCGGCAGATAGATTCCTTGGCCCACCGCCCACGAAAATGACAACCCCACAAGGTCGGCATGCCGCGCCTCAATCGAGGTGGTCTCCGTGTCAAAAGACACCAGAGTCGCCCGCTGAAGATTTTCGAAAAGGCGGTTGAAATCTTCTGGGCTGAAGACAACTGCATAGTCTGTCGGCTGATCAAAGAGAGACGCTGTGGGTGAGGTGGTAGACAACGCATCTGCAGCCAGGCCATGGGCCCCGTCCCCAGCAAGACCGAGAGTACGACCTGATCGTGTCTGCGAATTGCCCGTGGCTGCTACTGCGGCCGTGTCATCGAGCACGCCCTTAAAGGTGCGTGCGAGATCGTACTCGTCGCGTAATGAGACGATCGCCGCCTTATCCATAGCACCCATTCGAAGGGCCGCCTCAAAGGACGGTACGACAGCCTCGAGATCGCAGTCATCTTTGACGGTGACGAGAATACGCGCAGTAGGAAGCCAATGAAGTGCTTTACGCAGATTCTCACCGACCACGCCAGAGATCTCGGAAGCTGCGGCGACAACGCCCTCCAGTGAACCATAGGCCTGCAGCCATTTGGCTGCGGTCTTTGGCCCCACCTTTTCCACACCCGGTACGTTGTCGACAGAGTCCCCCACAAGCGTGAGGTAGTCGACGATCCGTTCAGGCGGGACCCCAAACTTTTCGAGTACCGCGGCACGATCAAGTACCCGGGCAGGGCCGCCGTCCCGACTCATGGTGTCCACTAGGATGACCTGGTCGCTCACCAGTTGGGCAAGGTCTTTGTCCCCCGTGGCAATCACCGTATGAATACCCTGCACACCCGCCTGACGAGAAAGCGTGGCGATGACATCGTCCGCCTCCACGCCGTCGACCACCAGCAGGGGCCAGCCGAGGGCCTTGACCGCCTGAAAAATGGGGGGCACCTGCGCCGCAAGATCTTCGGGCATCGCAGAGCGCGTGGCCTTGTAGTCAGGGTAGAGAGCATCTCGGAATGTCGGTCCCTTAGGGTCGAAGACGCAGGCCACATAGTCTGCCGGCCATTCCTGCTGAACCCGCCGAAGCATATTCACCATGCCGGTAATAGCGCCCGTGGGATGGCCGCTCCGACTGCGCAGATCGGGCAGCGCATGGAATGCCCGATAGAGGAAGCTCGAGGCGTCAATCAGGAGAAGGCGTGGAGCGGTCACGGGCGGTGGGCGGGAGGGACGAACGGTACGGAAGGCGCTGAGGGCTCAGAAAGCATGGGCGCCTCATACGGGGATCTCTTCGGATAATAATCGATTAGCCAGTAAAATGGCGGATTGTCAAAGACTTAGAGGCATACTTCGCTGTGTCTGCATCCCCGCTCGCTCCTACGGCACTACCTAGCAATTTCCTCACGCATGTCATCGAATCGGACCTGCAGGAGGGAAAGGTTTCTTCCATCGTCACGCGGTTCCCACCCGAGCCCAACGGATATCTGCATTTT
>JBEDFV010000260.1:0-15365 GCA_041175005.1 Pseudomonadota bacterium | reverse complement strand
CGATTGACTGGACGGTGACGTCGGTAGCCTAAGACGGGTTCTGCTGGATTTCGGCAGGAGGTAGGCTACTTCCACCGTCTGCGCGTGGCGCTCGGCTAGCCCGTATCATTCCGCCCAGGGAAGTGGGCTGGGCGGCCGCTGTCGGCAAGAGTGTCGGCAGAGGAAGGTCCGGACTCCGCAGGGAAGGGTGACGGCTAACGGCCGTACGCAGCAAGCAGGCCTCGCGGCCTGCCCAAGGCGAGGAATAGGGCCACAGAGACGAGTAACCATGGCATGCCATGGGGACGTGAAACGCGGCAACCTCCACCCGGAGCAACACCAAATAGGCGTACGTGGGGTCCTTTTGGGGTCCTTGAAGGGCGTCCCGTCCGAGTACGCGGGTAGGTGGCTTGAGCCCGTCAGTAATGGCGGGCCTAGAGGGATGGTCGCCATAGAGGGGGTCTTCACGGGCCCCTTCCGTAACAGAATCCGGCCTACAGGCCCGCTTCCCCCTTTTTCTCGGCCTCCTCAGCCCCGGCGCACAAGTTTAGAAACAACTTAATCTTTAAGCGTCATCTTGTTGATTTGCATCACTTAATTTACTTTAGTGATCTTCAAAAAAATGGCCCTAACCTATTGTTTCCAAAGAAGAAAACACCCCTTGGCTTGACCAGGTCTTGTCTTTTGCATAGAGTGGGAAATCGTGTGAAAAAGTGGGGAAAAGTGGGGGAATTGCCCCGCGGCTTATCCGCCTTTTCATCCGCCCCTGATTCCACTGCACAAGGCCTTCGATCGATTTATGTTCTCCGGTGTTTCCGCGCTCAGTCTCGATACCAAGGGACGCATGACGGTTCCTGCACGGTATCGCGAGGCCCTTGTCAAAGGCGCATCGGGACAAATCGCACTGATTGAAAGTGATGTGGGCTGCCTTCTCCTGATGCCGCAGTCCCGGTGGTCGGAAAAGGTCGAGGCGCTCTCGGCCGAAGAGACCGATGACGAACGCCGCCGATTCTGGCTCGGCCTTAGCGATACCCCCGAACTCGACACCGCCGGCCGTCTGCTGATTAACCCGGTGCTGCGCGAGGGGGCGGGTATCAGCCGAGAGGTCATGCTGCTTGGGCTCGGTGCCTACTTTGAGCTCTGGGATCCGACGCGGCTTGCCCACCATAAAGAGCAGGTGCGTGCACGTAAGCTGCGGGGGGCAGTGTGATTGACCGGACCCGAACCGACACCCCATCAGCCTGTTTTGTTGGCGGCCCTGGTCGAGGCCGTCGTGGGAGATCCCTGTGGCACGTACGTTGATGCCACCTTCGGACGAGGAGGACATACTCAGGCGCTGCTTGCCCGGCTGGAACCAGCGGGCCGGGTTGTGGCCTTCGACCGAGACCCCGAGGCTGCTACGGCGGCAGCTCAGATCCAGGATTCCCGGCTCCAGTTTGTGCGGCGACCGTTCTCGCAAATGTCGGCAGTTCTGGCTGAATTGGCCCTCGATTCGGTCGACGGCATTCTCGCCGACCTTGGGGTGTCCTCGCCGCAACTTGACCAGGCCGTCCGAGGGTTTAGCTTCATGAGAGACGGCCCCTTGGACATGCGTATGGACCCCTCCTGCGGCATGCCCTTGTCAGACTGGCTTCAGACCGCCACCGTGGCTGAGATTGCCGAGGTGCTCCGCAGCTTTGGTGACGAACGGTATGCGGGACCCATCGCCCGCGCCATTGTGGCCCGACGGCAGGCCGCAGAGATTGGTACCGAGCCACCGCTCACCGGTACCCGCATGCTTGCCGACCTGATTCGTCAGACCCTTGCCCGGGCCGGCGCTCCGCGAGAGTCGCAGCATCCCGCCACCCGCAGTTTTCAGGCCTTCCGTATTTTCATTAATGGCGAACTCGATGAGCTCGATGCGCTCTTGGCACAGGCTCCAGCGGTACTAAAGCCTGGCGGCCGTCTGGGGGTCATCAGTTTTCATTCTCTAGAAGACCGCCGGGTCAAGCAGGCGTTTCAGTCTCCCGAGAAAGCCAGGGGGCTCTCGCGCCCACGTGGTATGGGCCGCACCCAGTTTGCGCTCTTGTCCCATGCGACGGGACCGGAGACAACACCGCCCTGCCTCTGGGTCCATGCGCGGCGCGAGCGCCCCTCGCAGGCAGAGTGCGCGCGCAATCCACGGGCCCGCAGCGCCGTGCTGCGGGTCGCTACCCGGGCGGCGGCATGACGCGCCTTGTGAACTGGCTACTGGCCGCGGCCCTGCTGGTGAGTGCCTTGGCCCTGGTGAACTCCCGCTACCACGAGCGGCGCCTTTTTGCGCTTGCTGAGCAGATGGAGCGTCAGATCGAGAAGCGGGTCACGGAGATTGAGAACCTGCAGGTGGCGGTGACGAGTCTGCGGACCCCGGGCCGGCTTGCAAGCGTGGCAAAAGACACGCTGGGCATGGTGCCGATTACCCATGCCGAGACCGTCTACGCACCGAAGGGTCGACAGCCATGATTGCCCGGCCCCATTTCTTCTTTGGCTCCTGGTCCGCCTCGGAGCGGGCCGCACGCCAGGCCAAGGCAAGGCCCAAGGCCGGGCGCACTGCCGCGGCGGGCAGGGCGATGCCGCGCGCCGCGGGAGCACAGCCCAACGACGAGATTCTCACCTGGCGTGCCACCGCGACGCGTTCGAAGGTGGTGCTTGGCCTTCTCACATTGGGCCTCTGTGTGGTCTGGGTGAAAGCCTTCTGGCTGCAGCATGTCAATGTGGAGCAATGGCAGAAGCGTGCCGAGAATCGGTTTGAGCGGGTACGTGACTTATCCGCCGCGAGAGGCCGCCTGCTGGACCGAAACGGGGATGTCTTAGCGGTAAGCATTTCTGAATACCGGGTCGGACTGGTGCCGCGGCTTTTCGACGTGGGCCATCCGAAGCTCAGCGAGCTTGCCGGCCTGCTGGGGCTGTCTACTGCCGAACTGCGGCGCCGCGTGCAGGGGGCCAAGGGGTTCTTCTATGTCACCTCGGGTCTGGACCTCAGTCTGGCCGATAAGGTGCGCGGTTTAAGAATGCCGGGCGTTGAGCTTGAGCAGGAGTTTCGTCGCTATTACCCCCATGGCCCGGCCTTTGCCAATCTTGTGGGCTTTACCGATCTGAAAGACAAGGGCCAAGAGGGCCTCGAACTGGCCTTTGATTCCAAGCTGCAGGGCACACCGGGTGTCGAGCGTGTGGTGGTCGATCGGCAGAACCGGGTCTTTGATAAGAAGACCTACGACCCTGCGAATCCGGGCCAAGACCTTCGGCTCTCCTTTGATGCGGGCATTCAGGCAATTGCCTACACGGCCGCCCAGCAGGCGCTTGAGCAGCACCAGGCCAAGTCGGTCTCGGTGGTGGTCGTGGACAGTCGCACAGGCGAAGTGCTGGCCATGGCCAATGCGCCGTCCTTCAATCCGAATGAGCGTACCCGGCTCGATCCCAATCGGGTGCGCAACCGGGCGGCGACCGACACCTTTGAGCCCGGCTCCACACTCAAGCCCTTCACGGTGGCTGCGGCACTCGATGCCCGGGTGGTCTCGCCGAGTACCAGTCTGTCTACAGACCCTGGTCGTATCGTGATCGATGGTCGAACCATTCGCGATACCAAGACCCATGGCACCCTGACCGTCTCAGAAATTCTCGAGAAATCGAGCAACGTGGGCACCATCCGGGTTGCCCAAAAGGTCGCGCCCGATCTCTTCTATCAGAAGCTGCGTGCCTCGGGCTTTGGCGAGCCAACGCATATGCGGCTGCCTGCGGAGCCCGCTGGCAGGCTGCGTCCGTGGCAGTCCTGGGCCGCTGTTGATAAGGCCACCGTCTCGTTTGGTCATGGCATGTCGGTCTCGCTGGTGCAGCTCGCCGGCGCCTACACCGTCTTTGCCCGTGAGGGGGACCGTGTGCCCCTGAGTCTCTATCAGGTCGCCGGACCCGTGGTCGGCCAGCCTGTCTTTACCCCGGAGACAGCGCGCGCCGTGCGGCGCATGCTCGAGCGTGCCGCGGGCCCAGAGGGCACGGGGCCGAAGGCCCGCATTCCAGGCTTCCGGGTGGCAGGAAAGACGGGCACCGCCCATAAGCCGGAGGCCGGAGGCTATGCCAAGGCCAAGTACCTCTCGTCCTTTGTGGGACTGGTACCCGCGGAGCAGCCGCGGTTTGTGATTGCGGTGGCCGTGGATGAACCGGCCGCAGGGCGGCATTTTGGTGGTGAGGTGGCCGCCCCGGTTTTTGCTCAGGTTGCCAATGAGAGTCTGCGTCGTATGCAGATGTCGCCCGACCCCGCCGTGCGGGTCATTCCGGCCGTAGGCCTTGTGGAAGAGGGCACCTGACCGATGACTCGGGTACACCCGGAGCCTCTCGCGATTCCTCATCCCCTGGCCTGTGAAGACCCGCAGAGCGAGGCCTTGGCCTATGCCCTACGGCAGCAGTCTGGCTGTGGGCGGCTGATTTCGCTGGTCCAGGACCTCGGCCGTGCGGACTGGCTCGTGGCGCGCCCAGGGCAGCGTATGGGCCTCTTGGATTTGCTACAGGCGGCCCACGCCGCTCAGGCGTACGGCGTGGTGGTCGACACGACCGATGAGGCGGCAGCCCAAGACTGGATTGCCGCCCAGCAGAGTCGGCTTGCCCTAATGGCACTTCCCCAGGTGGCCCAGCGTGCCGGCATTCTGGCGGCCGCCTTCTATGGACGGCCCTCTGATCGCCTCTCGGTGACAGGCATTACCGGTACCAATGGTAAGACCACAGTGGCCCGAGGGCTCGCCCGCAGTCTGGCCTGGCAGGGTCGCGCCGCCGTGGCGGTGGGCACCCTCGGTATCCACCGTTTAGATCGTCGGGGGGACGAGATTCTGGAGCAGCCTCTGGCCGAGGCGGGCCTCACAAGCCTGGATGCCGTGAGCCTGCAGAGACGTCTGGCCGACTGTCTGGCCGCCGGCGTACAGGAGGTGGTGCTCGAGGCGAGTTCGATCGGCCTGCTCCAGGGCCGGCTTGCCGGCTGTCGATTTACGGATGTGGCCCTCACGAGTTTTAGTCAGGACCACCTCGATGTTCATAAGACGATGGACGACTATGCCCATGCCAAGGGCCTGCTCTTTCAGGCGCCCCATCTGCAAGGATCGGTGCGTGCCCGACCGATTGCGGGACAGCAGGCCCTGCCGCCGGTATTGGCCAACGGCCCGGACGTCCTCTGGGTGGCCGTCGCCAGGGACAGGGACGCCTGGGAGGCCAGGACCACAGAAGCACAAGAAGAACTGGTCCTCTGTGCCCTCGACCAGGGCCCGCAGGGTACGCGAATTGGGCTTGCGTTGCCCCGGCAGCCAAGGGCCGATGCGACATGCTGGTTCGTTCCCCCGGGGCTCCACAACCTACAGAACGCGGCGGTGGTGGCCGGACTCCTCTATCGCCGGGGGTTCTCGGCCGAAGACATTCTCGACTGCCTGGCCCGGTTTGAGACGCCTCCGGGGCGTATGCAGCCTGTTCCCCTCATAGCGCACGCTAATCCGCTGCAGCGGCCCGCGGTCTATGTCGACTATGCCCACACGCCAGATGCCCTACACCAGGCCCTGGCGGGCCTGCGGCCGATTGCCCAGGCCCGCGGCGGGCAACTCGTCTGCGTCTTTGGCTGTGGGGGCAATCGTGATCCCGGTAAGCGTCCCCAGATGGGAGAGCAGGCTGCCCTCGGCGCCGACTGGATCGTTCTGACCTCTGACAATCCGAGGCATGAGTCGCCTGAGGCGATTGCCCAGGAGATTCTCTCGGGGCTAGCCCCTGAGGCACGCCGACGCTGCCTTGTGGAACTCGACCGCGCGCGTGCGATAGAGCGCGCCATCGATATGGCCACGGCTGCCGATGTCCTGCTCATTGCAGGAAAGGGACACGAAACGACCCAAGAAGTCGCTGGCAGCAGACTGCCCTTTAGCGATGCGGCATGTGCGGCGAGCGTCTTGGCCGACTGGTATCCCATGCCGACGCTCTCTGCCTTGCTCGATGGGCTGACCCGTCAGGGGTTGGCAACGGGTCGCCGCTATGGAGCGGCTGGGCTGGGGCTCTGGGCAGACCGCCCGCCGGCATCTGTCTCGATCGACAGTCGGGTGGTGACCCCCGGGGCACTCTTTCTTGCGCTTGGCGGTGCGCGATCGGATGGGCACGATTATCTGGGCCAGGCCTTTGCCCAGGGCGCGGCGGCCGCCCTTGTATCTCGGGCACCCACTGAGGCGCAGAAGGCAGAGGGCCTCGGGCCCTGTTTCGAAGTCACCGATGTCGAGGCCGCGCTGTCGGCCCTATCGGCCCAGTGGCGGGGCGCCTGGCGGGGGCGGCTTGCGGCGGTGACAGGATCCAATGGAAAGACGACCGTAAAGGAGATGTCGGCTGCCGTGCTGCGGGCCGCCCACGGCAGCAGTGCGGTCTGGGCAACCCCGGGGAATCTCAACAACCACCTCGGGGTACCACTGAGTCTTCTGGGCCTGCGTGCCCGGCATCGGGTGGCCGTGCTTGAGATCGGCATGAACCATCCCGGTGAGATCTCTGGCCTGGCTGCCCTCGCCGCACCCGACCTTGCATTGGTCACCAATGCCCAGCGCGAGCATCAGGAGTTTATGGCTTCAGTGCGGGCCTGCGCCGAGGAAAATGCGCAGACCTTTCAGTGGGTCAGCCCGGGCGGATTGGTCGTGGTCCCACGCGACCCAGATCACGAGCCGCTCTGGTGGGAGATGACCCAGGGCCGCCCCGATCTGCGTCACCTCCGCTTTGGACTTGCCCAAGACGACTGCGCGCAGGGGCCTCTGGCCTACACAGCCGAGTGCCTGGCGGAGGTCCAGGCCACGCTGCCCCTGGCCTTCGGCCTACAGCTCGTCTCCCAGACCAGTCGGCAGGCCGAGAATGACCCGCAGTTTGCCCAGCCTGCGGAGGGCCATGTTTCCCTCCTGGGCATCGGGCGCCACCTGGCACGTAATGCCTCGGGGGCGGCGGCCCTTGGCCTCGGGCTGGGTATCTCCATGGAGGCCGTGGTCCAGGGTCTCAATAGCTTCGTGCCTGTTGCGGGCAGAGGCCGCGTGCACTCGCTGGATACCAATCAGTGGCTGGTGGATGACAGCTACAACGCAAACCCCGATTCGGTGCTCGCGGCCATTACGGCCCTGGCCTCTGTGGAGGGTGCGCATGCCCTGGCACTGGGCGATATGGGAGAGGTCGGAGATCAGGGACCGGCCTTTCATGCGGAGGTATTGCAGGCCGCACAGGCCCACCAGATTTCCCCGGTGCTTGTCTTTGGCAAGGCCTTCTCGGAGGCCGCCCTTCGGACCCAAATAGGTCAGCCATATAGCGACATCGACGCCCTGATTTCGGCCTTGACCGATTGGCTTGATGGCCGCCCCACTCAGGCGGCCCCGATGCGCCAGACGGTCTGGGTAAAAGGCTCGCGCTTTATGCGAATGGAACGGGTGGTACAGGCGATTCTTCATCGAAAGGAACAACATGCTTCTGCTGGTCTTTCAGTCACTCGATGACCTGATTCGAGGGCTGGGGGTCTTCGGCTACATCACCCTGCGGGCGGTGATGGCGACGCTCACGGCGCTGGCCATTGGCCTGGTGCTCGGCCCTGCCGTTATTCGTAAGCTCACCGATCTGAAGATTGGCCAGGCGGTACGCAGTGATGGCCCGCAGACCCACCTTGTGAAGGCAGGTACCCCAACCATGGGTGGGGCCTTAATTCTCCTCTCGGTGGGCGTGACCACGCTCCTCTGGGCGGACCTCTCCAACCGGTTTGTCTGGGTCGTGCTGCTTGTGACTCTGGGGCTCGGTGCGGTGGGATGGGTTGATGACTACAAGAAGGTGGTCTATCGCGACCCTAAAGGCATGTCGGCGCGGGCCAAATTTTTCTGGCAGTCGCTTATTGGGCTGGTCGCGGCCTTCTACCTTGCGTTTGCTGTCTCCGCACCCACGGGGCCTGCCGCCTGGGCGCTCTTCCAGGAGTGGCTCGGCAACGGGTTCATGTTTGCCTTGCCGACCCAGGCAGATCTGATCGTGCCCTTCTTTAAGAGTGTGGCCTATCCGCTGGGGCTCTGGGGCTTTGTGGTGCTGTCTTACTTCGTGATCGTTGGCACTAGTAATGCGGTCAACCTCACCGATGGTCTCGATGGCCTCGCGATCATGCCTACAGTGCTGATCGCCGCAGCCCTGGGCATCTTTGCTTATGTTGCCGGTAATGCAGTCTTTTCCAAATACCTGCTGCTGCCGTTTATTCCGGGTGCCGGAGAACTCACCGTCTTCTGCGCGGCCCTGGTGGGGGCGGGCCTGGCCTTTCTCTGGTTCAACGCCTATCCCGCCCAGGTCTTTATGGGCGACGTGGGGGCCTTAGCCCTCGGTGGCGCGCTCGGTGTTATCGCGATTGTGGTCCGGCAAGAAATCGTGCTCTTCGTGATGGGCGGCGTCTTTGTTGTGGAGACCCTCTCGGTCATGTTGCAGGTGGCCTACTTCAAATACACCAAGCGACGTTTTGGCGAGGGCAGACGCATCTTTCTTATGGCGCCTCTGCACCACCACTTTGAACAGAGTGGCTGGAAGGAGACCCAGGTCGTGGTCCGCTTCTGGATCATCACCATGATGCTGGTGCTCGCGGGCCTTGCCACCTTAAAGATTCGCTAGCGCGGGGCCTCGCTCTTCATGTCTTCTACCGAATCTACCCTCCCCGTGGCCATCGATGCGGACGTGCCGCAGGCCATCGACCGGTGGCCCTGCCCGGCTGCTGGCTGGTCCGGCTTACGGGCCCTGGTTGTGGGGGCGGGAGAGTCTGGGTTGGCCATGGCCCATTGGCTCATGCAGCAGGGTGCGCAGGTGCGAATCATCGACAGCCGGTCCCAGGCGCATGCCTCGGTTCCCGAAGGCGTGGATCTCAGGCTGGGTGTGGCAGCCCCTTTTGCGGTCGATCATCTCGAGGGCTGTGGCCTCCTGGCCTTGTCCCCAGGGCTAACCCCGCATGCCGATCGTGGCAGTCCGCTGACGGACCTGCTCAGCCAGGCCGAGGGCGCGGGGATTCCCGTCGTGGGGGAGCTCGACCTCTTTGACTGGGCCTTAAGCCACCTCACTAAGATGGGCAGCGGTGGTGAGGCGCCCATGTCTCTGGCCCTCCACGGACAGAAGGTACTCGCGGTCACTGGTACCAATGGCAAGACCACCACTGCCCGCTTGACGGCCTATCTGTTGCGGCATGCAGGCCTTGATGTGCAGGAGGCGGGCAACCAGGGGCCAGCGTTGCTCCAGGGATTTTTAGAGCGGCAGGCCTCCGGGCGCTGGCCGGATGTCTGGGTCCTCGAGCTCTCAAGCTTTCAACTCGCCCTGGCCCACCGATTTGGCTGCACCGCTGCCACAGTCCTCAACCTAACCCAGGATCATCAAGACTGGCATCGCGGTATGGAGGACTACCAGGCCGCCAAGCTGCGGATCTTTGGTATTCCGCAGGCTGTCGCCCTCCCGGTCATCGACCGGGATGACCGTGCCCTCGCCGAGGCGATTGAGAAGCACACCGGGGCTGCGACTGGCGAGTCAGCCCCAGCACCTTCGGGACGGCGCCGCCCGCGTCTGGCGGAGGTGCCACGGCCCATTGCCTTCGGTCTCTCGGAGCCACCGTCCCAGGGCCCAGCCTTTGGCGTCGTCTATCAAGGCATCGATTGGCTGGCCTATCAGTCTGCCGCCGAGGCGGGGGGCCTGCAGCGACTCATGCCGGTGGGTGCTCTGAAAATCCAGGGACGTCACAACCTGCGTAATGCCATGGCGGCACTTGGGCTGGCACTGACGGTGTCAGACGACCTCGCCGGCATGCTCCATGCGTTGCGCCGTTACACGGGAGAGCCCCATCGCATGCAGTGGGTCACCGAAATCGAGGGGGTGAGCTTTGTCAATGACAGCAAGGCCACCAACGTCGGGGCCACGGTGGCAGCCCTTGCGGGCACCGAAGGCCCAGTGATCGTCATTCTGGGCGGCCAGGGCAAGGGACAGAATTTCGAGAGCCTCATCTCTGCCTTGGTGGCACGCAAGGCCTCTGTCGTGGGCATCGGCGCGGAGGGGCCCAATCTCGTGGAGACGGCCCGTCTCGCAGGTCTTCGGGCGGTTGGATCCAGTGATCTGGATGCGGCGGTTGAACAGGCCTGGGAGTGGGCCCGGGCGGACCAGTCGGGTACGGGCCAACGGGTCATGGTCCTGCTCTCGCCTGCCTGTGCGAGCCTTGACATGTTTAAGAACTATGCCGACCGGGGCAATCAGTTTATGGCGCTCGCCCAGTCGCGTGCCCAGCGGGAGGGGCAGCTGTGTTAGAGCGGCTGCGCGAGACGCTGATGCCTGCGCCAGTCGACGGACGCTTTGTGGCCGTCATGCTTGGTCTGCTCGCGGTGGGTCTCATCATGGTCTATTCCGCGAATCTGCCACTGCCCAGCGCCAACGCCCATACCGTCTTCTGGAAGCAGATGCGCGGGCACCCCATGCATATCCTCATTGGGCTCATCGCCCTCATGCTGGTTCTGCGTATTCCCTCTGACTGGCTGCGCAAGGCCTCTGCGCCCTTGTTCTTACTCGGCGTGGCCCTCTTACTCACCGTGGCGATGCTCAAGCTCTTTGGGGGCAGCCAGTTTGTCCGCGATGGCGCAGTGCGCGCGATTCCCATGGGGCCCCTCACCCTGCAGCCCTCGGAGCTGATGAAGGTCTTTGTCATTCTCTTTGCCGCCGGCTATGCGGTGCGGCGTCATGACCGGATGCGTTTTGATCTGGTGCGGGGCCTGGCACCGATTGGGGGCCTGATGGTTGTGGTGATGAGCCTTCTGCTCTATCAGCCTGATCTGGGGTCGACTATCGTCATCACCCTCACGGTGGCGGCGGTTCTGCTGCTTGGTGGCATGAGCCTTCGCGTGGTCATACCGCTGGTTATTCTGCTGGCGCTCTTTTTCATCTTAATGATCTGGCTGACGCCGTGGCGCCTGGAGCGGCTCGTCTCCTATCTCACGCCCTGTGACCCAGGGCATGCGCAGAAGGCGGGCTACCAGCTCTGCGGTGCCCTGATTGCCTTCGGGCATGGGGGCTTCTTTGGCTCTGGCCTTGGCACTGGCATCGCAAAGCTGGGCTACCTGCCTCTGCCGCACACCGACTTTATCTTTGCGGTCATTGGCGAAGAACTTGGCTTTGTGGGTGTGACGGCTGTCCTCTTTGCCTTTGGCTATCTCATTCGTCGCTGTATTGAGATCGGCCGGGTGGCCATGTCGCAAGAACGCATGTTTGCGGGGCTCGTCGCCCAGGGCATTGGGGTATGGCTGGGGGTGCAGACCCTGATTCACGCGGGGGTCAACACCGGCCTTCTGCCCACCAAGGGGCTGACCCTTCCCCTGATTAGCCACGGGGGCAGCGCCATGCTGGCCATCTGTATTGCGCTCGGAATGGTCCTGCGCATCGATGCAGAGAACCGGGCAGGCGCCCGGGCGCGTCCTGTGCAAGAGCCCATCCTCAAACGCCGCACGCGGTCTAGTGCTCTGGCCCAGCCCGCGAGAGCACTGAGGGAGGGTGCATCGTGACCCATACCGAGAATCGGCGTCTTGTCATTGCCGCAGGCGGTACCGGCGGGCACGTATTCCCGGCGCTTGCGGTGGCCCAGGCACTCCAACGCCAAGGTGTTGTTGTTGAATGGGTCGGCAGTAATCGTGGCCTGGAGGCTCGTGTGGTGCGGGATCAGGCGGGCTTTGCGCTGACCGAGCTTACGGTCCAGGGCCTGCGGGGACGGGGCCTGGCAGGGCTCTTGGGCCTGCCGCTTGGACTGATGCGCAGCCTCATCGACTGCTGGCGCGTGCTGGCGCGGGTACGCCCAGGGCTGGTTCTCGTCTTTGGCGGCTATGTCTCTTTTCCGGTGGGCCTGGCCGCCCGACTCCAGGGGCGCCCGCTCTGGGTCCATGAGCAGAATGCCGTGATGGGAACGGCCAACCGCTGGCTTGCACGCCTGGCAGAGCGCGTCTTTACGAGCTTTCCGGTGACCCAGCATGCGCCCGCTTCCGCGGTCTGCGTGGGCAACCCGGTGCGCGAGTCGCTGACGGACCTGCCTCCTGCCTCTGCACGACCGATGGGCGAAGCTCAGCCGCTGCGTCTGCTGGTCCTTGGCGGTAGTCTCGGTGCCCGTGCGCTGAATCAGGCCCTTCCTCTCGTTGTCTCCGAGCTGCAGCGCCGCTGGCCTGGGGGTCTCGCAGTCTGGCATCAGACCGGAACCGCGGAGGAGGCCGCGGTGCGCCAGGCCTATGCCGCTCAGCCTGTCGCCCCCCAACCACTGCGGGTGAATGCCTTTATCGACGATATGGCCAGTGCCTATCAGTGGGCAGATCTGGTGGTCTGTCGGGCGGGGGCCTCAACCGTTGCCGAACTCGCGGCGGTCGGCCTGCCAGCGATCTTTGTTCCTTTACCTAATGCTATCGATGACCATCAGACTGCCAATGCGCGGGCACTGGTGCAGGCCGGTGCTGCCCTGCTGGTCGTCCAGACCGATCGGCTCGCCGATGCCTTGTCGGTGAGCCTTTCGGGGCTGACTGCCGAACGTCTCCGTAGCATGGCGCAGGCCACCCAGGCACTCGGCGCGCGACACGCGTTATCGCGTTTCCTGCAGCAGGTCCAGACCATCTGGCCTCTGTCAGACGCGGCACACCCGGCCCCGGGCCGAGGGGAGGGGGTCTCGCATGAGACATAAGATCACGACCCTGCATTTCGTGGGCATGGGGGGCGCTGGGATGTCGGGCATCGCCGAGGTCTTGCTGAACCAGGGCTATCGCGTCCAGGGTTCCGACCTCGCAGAAAACGCGGCGGTGCGGCAGTTGGTTGCCCAAGGCGCCCGTTTCTTCCTGGGCCACGATGCGGCCCATGTGGCCGGTGCCGATGTGGTGGTGATCTCCAGTGCCGTGAAGGCCGACAACCCTGAGGTACGCGCAGCGCGGGCCACCAAGACACCCGTGGTGCCACGGGCGCTCATGCTTGCCGAACTCATGCGCATGAAGCAAGGCATTGCGGTGGCGGGTACCCACGGCAAGACCACCACCACGAGTCTGGTGGCCTCGGTCTTGGCTGAAGCCGGCATGGACCCCACCTTTGTGATTGGTGGCCGGCTCAATAGCGCAGGGGCCAACGCCAAACTCGGGCTCGGGGAGGCCTTTGTGGCCGAGGCCGATGAATCCGACGGCTCGTTTCTCAATCTCATGCCGATGATGGCCGTGGTCACCAATATCGATGCTGACCACATGGACACCTACGACCATGACATGGCCAAGCTCAAGCAGGCCTTCATCCAGTTTGTCCAGCGCCTGCCTTTCTACGGCACGGCCGTCGTCTGTCTTGACGACCTGCATGTCCGCGAGATCGTCCCCTTCTTGTCTCGTCCGGTCTTGACCTACGGCGTCACGCCCGAGGCTGATCTCCAGGCGGTCGATCTGCGGGCCGATGGGCTCGGGATGCGGTTTACGGTGCGCCGTGCAGGCCAGCCCGATTGGCCTGTGCGACTCAATCTGCCCGGCCATCACAATGTGCTCAATGCGCTCGCGGCCATTGGGGTGGCCTGTGAACTCGGTGTGGCCCCTGCCGCAATTGCGCGCGCCCTTGATCAGTTCACCGGGGTAGGGCGGCGGCTACAGCACTGCGGCCCCGTGGCCTTTACGCGCGGACTCGCCGACCTCGTGGATGACTACGGACATCACCCTGCAGAGATTCGTGCCACCCTGCAGGCGGTTCGGGGTGCTTACCCCGACCGTCGCGTGGTGCTTGTCTTTCAGCCCCACCGATTTAGTCGCACCCGCGACCTCTTTGATGATTTTGTGAAGGTCTTGGCCACGGCCGATGTGCTGGTTCTGGCCGAGGTCTACCCAGCGGGCGAGGCACCCATCGCAGCGGCCGATGGCCGCGCCTTGGCCCGGGCCATTCGCCAACTGGGACGCATCGAGCCTGTCTTTGCCAGCGACCTCTCGGAGATTCCAGGGCTTCTCGATTCGGTGGTCCAGGCGGGCGACCTCGTCTTGAGCATGGGGGCGGGCTCGATTGGGGGCCTGCCGACACTGCTTAAATCGCGTTCGGCCGACTCCTCGGCATCAGCCGGTGGGGCGGTGACAGACACGACTGCGGGGGTGCGGACATGACCGACCGCGTGGCGGTGCTTGTGGGGGGTCAGTCGGCCGAGCGGGAGATCTCTCTGCGGTCGGGGCAGGGTGTCTTGCAGGCGCTACAGAAATCAGGCGTTGATGCCGTGGCCTTTGATCCGGCCGAGCGCCCCCTGACCGACCTGCAGCACCTTGGGGTGTCCCGTGTGTTTGTTGCTCTGCATGGACGGTACGGGGAAGACGGGACCGTACAGGGTGCCCTAGAGCTCTTGGGTATTCCTTATACCGGCTCTGGGGTCCTTGCCTCGGCCCTGGCCATGGACAAGCTCATGACCAAACGGGTCTGGCAGTCGCACGGCATTCCGACGCCTGCCTTTGTGCCGCTGCGGTCTGCCGACTGGCGGACCACAGACGCTCCGGAGACCAAGACCAAGACTACCGAAAAGACTCTGCAGGCGGCCTTAAGCGGTCTGCTTGCGCCCCTGGGTCTGCCACTTGCCGTGAAGCCCGCCCATGAGGGGTCATCCCTGGGATTTCGGCGGCTCGATCGCCTTGAGGATGCACTTGATGCCGTGCACACAGCGGGCCGCTATGACGATGCGGTAGTGGCCGAGGCCTTTGTGCAGGGCCGGGAATTTACCGTCGCCCTCTTAGGGGGCGGGGCCCTGGGGCCGGTACGTGCCTTGCCGGTGATTGAAATTGTGGCCCCGCAAGGCAACTATGACTACCAACATAAGTACTTCGGTACCGAGACGCGCTATCTCTGCCCGGCCCCGCTTGATTCCGCCACCACAGAGACGATGCAGCGGCTCAGTGAACAGGCCTTCAATGCCCTGGGCTGTGAGGGCTGGGCGCGGGTCGACATTCTCTGGAATGGTAAGGACAGCCCGACCCTGCTCGAACTCAATACATCCCCGGGGATGACCGACCACTCGCTGGTGCCCATGGCGGCAGCCCAGGCGGGTATGGACTATGCGACGCTGGTGCGCGCAATCCTCGCTGGGGCGCGACTCAAGCTGCGGGGCGCGTCATGAGCTGGATCGGTCGATTCTGGAACTCTCCGGCCGCCATGCACTGGGCCAGTAGCGTGGCCATTCAGGTCTCGGTTCTGGCAAGCCTCCTGGTGGCTGCCGTCTGGCTTGCGGGGCAGCCCGTCTTTGCGCTGCGGTCGGTTCAGGTGCTCTCGACAGGCCCGCAGATCTATCACCTCTCGGAAGACGAGATTCGCCAGTCGGTTCAGAGCACCAGCGTGGGCACGGCGCTTACCCGACCCTTAGCCGATCTGCAGGCCTCCCTGCAGGC
>JBEDFV010000259.1:0-4415 GCA_041175005.1 Pseudomonadota bacterium | reverse complement strand
ACTCAAGGCCATTGAGAAGGAACGAGAGGCAGGCCGTGTCGGCTCGTCGCTGCAGGCGGGCGTTGAAATACGGGTGGGCGGCGAGCGGGCGGCAGCCCTGGAGAGCCTTCAGGACGACCTGCGGTTTGTCATGATCACCTCGGTGGCCCGTCTTGTGGTTCTCGCCGAGAACGATCCCCAGGCCGCGGCCGAGATCAGGGTCTGGCCAGTAGAAGACCCCAAATGCGGGCGATGCTGGCACCTAAGGCCCGATGTAGGGTCCCATGCTGCCCATCCCACCCTCTGTGGTCGATGCATTGAGAACCTTCAGGACGCCTAGCCATGCGCCCATGGCTTAGCCTCGCGGGCCTGGTACTGCTGGCCGATCAGGCCACCAAGTGGCTGGTGCTGCAGACGATGCCTCTGGGGGAAGTTATTCCGATCACCGGTTTCTTTAATCTCGTGCATGTGCGCAACCCCGGGGCTGCCTTTAGTTTTCTTGCCGATGCGGGCGGCTGGCAGCGCTGGCTCTTTGCCGTATTCGCCATCGGCGTCTCAGGCCTGCTGATCTTTATGATGCGGCGGGCCCCAGAACAAAGGCTCTTCTGCTTTGCGGCTGCCATGGTCATTGGCGGCGCAATCGGCAACCTGATCGACCGGCTGGTCTTCGGTGCGGTCATCGACTTTCTGGACTTTCACTGGCAAGGCTGGCACTGGCCCGCCTTCAACCTGGCCGACAGTGGTATTACCCTGGGGGCCTTTCTCATCATCACCGATGAGCTTCTGCGCATGCGTAAACCGCGAGAGGCGGCGCCATGAGCGGACTGGCAGACCGACACATTGTCTTGGGCATTACTGGCGGCATCGCGGCCTACAAGTCGTGTGACCTGGTGAGACGACTCCAAGACCATGGCATGAGTGTGCAGGTGGTCATGACGGAGGCCGCAACCCGCTTCGTATCGGCCATGACCTTTCAGGCCCTCTCGGGGCGTCCGGTCTACACCGACGCCTGGGATCCCCGCGTGGCAAACCATATGCCCCACATCGATCTCTCCCGTGAGGCCGATGGCATTCTCGTGGCTCCGGCCAGTGCAGACTTCATGGCCCGTCTGGCCCAGGGCCAGGCCAACGACCTGCTTACCACGCTCTGCCTTGCCCGTGAGGTGCCCCTATGGATTGCCCCGGCCATGAACCGCCAGATGTGGCAACACCCCGCGACCCAAGACAATGCCGAGAGACTGCGCAGCCATGGGGTCGCCCTCTGGGGCCCTGGACAGGGAAGCCAGGCCTGTGGCGAAGTCGGTGACGGCCGCATGCTAGAACCGACAGAGATTATTGGCCATCTCAACGAGGCCTTTCAGAGCACTGCCCCGGGCCAACCTAGTCCGGGTACGACGCGCCTAGCAGCAGTCGCCGTGTCGCCGGCTCGGCCGGTGCCCTTGCGGGGCCTGCTCGATGGGCGCCGCGTGGTCATTACCGCAGGGCCCACCTTCGAGCCTATTGATCCTGTGCGCGGCATCACCAACCGGTCCAGCGGCAAGATGGGCTTTGCCCTGGCCGAGGCGGCCGTCGCTGCAGGCGCCCAGGTGAGCCTCATCGCAGGGCCTGTCTCCCTTGCAACACCGCAGGGGCTGCAGCGCATCGATGTCACGACCGCCCAAGACATGGCGGCTGCCGTGCAGTCCTGTCTTCCCCTGCGCCCAAGCGACGTCTTTATCGGGGTCGCGGCGGTGGCCGACTGGCGGCCTTCTCAGGTGCAAGATGGGAAGATCAAGAAAGACCAGGGCGGCGGCCTTCAGGCCATTCGATGGGTCGAAAACCCCGATATTCTCGCAACAGTGGGCCACCTGCCGTCCGAGCAGCGGCCCTACACGGTGGGCTTTGCGGCGGAAACAGGCTCTGACGAAGAACTCCAGGCCCTGCTTGGGCCCAAGCGGGCCCGCAAGGCCGCCGACCTCATGGTGGGCAACCTCGCCATCAACACCTTCGGGCAAGATACCGCCACGCTGGTCTTATTCGATGGCCAGAGCCACCAGCCCCTCGCGGCAAATACCAAGTCGGCCCAGGCCCACCAGATCATCTTGGCAATCGCCAAGGCGCTGCGAACCCGAGAATCTCAGTAGCCCACTACCGATTAGCCGCTTAGCGCGTGGGCCCGTTAGCCCGCGCGTCCTGTACTGCCAAACCCCCCCTCTCCTCGGGCGGTGGCATCGAAATTCTCAACCTTCTCAAAGGTGGCCTGGGCCACAGGCACAATCACCAGCTGTGCCAGCCGCTCCAGCGGTTCGACGGTAAAAGGGGTCTGGCTGCGGTTCCAGGCAGAGACCATGAGTGGCCCCTGGTAGTCGGAATCAATGAGCCCTACGAGGTTGCCAAGCACAATACCGTGCTTATGCCCCAGGCCGCTGCGTGGAAGAATAAGACCGGCATAGCCCGGATCCGCAATAAAAATCGATAGCCCTGTCGGAATGAGTGTCGTCTGACCCGGCGCGAGTATGAGGGGTGCATCGATCGCGGCCTTGAGATCGAGGCCTGCAGACCCTGGCGTGGCATAGGCAGGCAGCGCGGCATCAAGGCGGGGGTCTAGCACACGGAGCTTGATCGTCAACATGGTCAGAGCCCTATGCTGCCAGCAGCGCCCGCAGCTTCTCGCCGTCGCGGGCAAAGCTGCGAATGCCTTCGGCCAGCTTCTCGGTGGCCATAGCGTCCTCATTCAGACCAAACCGAAAGTCTTGCTCCGGAAGCGACGAGGCGCCCCGACTGCCCGCACGGCCTGGCGATCGTGGACCGAGTCTTCGGGGTGTGAGAGGTGTCTGAAGGGCATCTGGCTCGGGGCCCAGGGCCTCGGAGGGCAGGGTCTGAAGCTCTGCGAGCAGCTCGGGGCTTACCGTCAAAAGATCGCAGCCCGCCAGGGCCAAGACCTGAGCCGCAGACCGAAAGCTCGCGCCCATCACTTCTGTTGGAATTCCCCGTGACTGGTAATCACGATAGACACGGCGCACAAAGTCCACGCCAGGATCGTCTTCTGTCGAAGACCATACCGCCCCGCGCGCCTTATGCCAGTCGCTGATGCGACCCACAAAGGGGGAGATCAGCGTGACCCCGGCATCCGCACAGGCCTGGGCCTGTACCGAAGAAAACAAGAGTGTGAGGTTGCAGGCGATGCCCTGGTTCTCAAGTACCTGGGCCGCGCGAATACCCTCCCAGGTGGCTGCAATTTTGATTAATACCCGGTCGGCGGCAATGCCTTGAGCCGCATAACGTTCGATCAATGCATGGGCCTGGGCAATCGTGGCCTGGGTATCAAAGCTGAACCGGGCATCGACCTCAGTCGATACGCGGCCCGGAATAATCTTTAAGATCTCTAGGCCAAAGGCTACGAGGAGCTGATCGACCGCATCCGGCGTGCCGCACACCTGTTGCAACAGGTCATCGTACTGCGGGTCTATTGCTGCTTTGAGTATCAGGCTGGGGTTGGTCGTGGCGTCTTGCGGGGCAAAGGCACGCATGACGGCAAAACTTCCTGTGTCGGCCACCACCGTGGTGACTCGCTTTAAAGCATCCAACGCGTTCATAAAATAAAAAAGGCATGAAGAAGGAATAGCCTTCCATCATGCCCGATTCCGCGCTCCGGTGCTGGCAGGCCAGCACCGCGGCAGCAACGACAGGGCCAGGCCACGCGGGACCTGACGCCCTGTCGTACCCGACCTATCAGGTCAGCATGTCTGCCCAGATATTGCGCGCCCAGGCCAGGGCATACTTGCCCTCAACCTCACTGGCCGCACTAGAAAGCCCGCCCGCACCCTTAACAGCCACCATGGTCTTCTGGCCGGCATCATAGGCATGGACACTGGCCACATGGACCACATTGGCAGGATCCACAAAGCTGTAGCAGGTATTGGCCATGGTCAGCGCTATCGGCTGACGGCCGTTCATCAACTCAACAATCGCGGCTGCGGCCGCCTTGCCGTGCTGATTGGCCATATGGCCCGACTTCGGCATGGCCGGCGCAGAGGCGGTGGCATCACCAAGCACATGAATATTCTTGTGCACGGTTGACTCAAGCGTGGTCCAGTCAACACCGCACCAGCGGTTATTCACGTTCACCAGCCCAGCTGCACTGGCCAGATCGCCTGCCTTCTGCTCGGGCACCACATTGAGCACATCGCCCCGAACCCGGTCACCCACCTCAGTAATGAGGGTCTTGTTCTTGACGTCGACCTCACTGACCACCATGTTGGGGGTATAGGTAATCATGCCGGGATACAACTCGTTCCAAGCCTTAGTAAAGAGGCCCTTCTTCGACTGAATATCGGCATTGCCATCGAGAATAAGCACCTTGCTCTTGGGCTTGGCCTGCTTAAAGTAACTGGCCACCTGGCAGGCGCGCTCATAGGGGCCCGGGGGGCAGCGGTAGGGTGCCTTCGGAATAGACA
>JBEDFV010000258.1:0-3986 GCA_041175005.1 Pseudomonadota bacterium | reverse complement strand
GTTTTGTCTGGCCTGGGTTTGGCGAGAATGCCCGTGTCTTAAAGTGGATGCTTCAGCGTATTGAAGGCAAGGTGGGTGGAGAGTCACATGTCTTTGGTGTCTCCCCACGGTATCAGGATCTTGACTGGACGGGACTGGCCTTCTCAATGGAGCAGTTTCAGACAATCTCGGCAATTGATCCCGCCGCCTGGCAGGAAGAGTTCAAGCTGCATGATGAGCTCTTTGCCAGGCTCGCCCATGGGTTGCCGTCGGTGCTTCCCCAGATTAAGGATCGTCTGAGTGCCTCCTTAGCCCAGCGACAGGCGGCATAACCAGACGACAGAGGGGTTTAGAGTCGGTGTGGTCGCACGGTCTGTAGAAAGGCCTGCGCCACGGTTTGTTGGCGCGGGCCCGGCCGCACCGTAATGGTCTGCCCGGCCATGAGGGTTCCGGGCTGGAGCACGGCCAGATACCAGCCGCAGGCCTGCTGCAACACCATTTTTCTGCTTGCCTGCTTGTCGCCCATAACGGCGTTAAATTTGAAGCAGGGCTCGCGTGGTAGCGTGACCTGCATCGAGACTTCCCCTAGTTCCCAGAGATCGCCGACGAAGACGCTGGTCTCGTCGAGACCCTCGATGGTCAGGTTTTCTCCGAATGCGCCATAGTGTTTGAGCCGTTCTTGGCGGGTCTCCGAGGCTGTGAGCGCACGCTTCCAATAGGCATAATGCCTGTTTGGGTAGCAGTAGAGGGCCTTGTCTCGTCCGCCGTGTACGGTAAGGTCTGCCTGTGCGTCGCCCTCTAGGCCGAGCACGCCACAAAAAACCGGCACCGGATTCTCTAGGTGCGATACGGAGGATTTGCGAATGCCAGAGACGACGCTGCGGGTAGCGCCAGGTCCATCTTCTCGAATCAGTAACGGTTGGCAGCGGCCAACGGCGATACTTAGAAGATGGGGGTCGTCAGAAGGCATATCGCGAAGGGGCAGGGTAGGGTTAGGGGAGACTCGCGGCTGCGCGTCGAATTGCCGCAAGTAGCGAGGCGGGGGAGGCCCGGAGCTGCTGGGCAATATCGAAGGCCGTGCCGTGGTCAACGCTTGTCCGTACAAAGGGTAGGCCTAGGGTGATGTTGACGCCTTCATCAATGCCGCGCAGCTTCATGGGGATTAAGCCCTGATCGTGGTAGAGGCAGACCACCAGGTCAAAGGTGCGTGCGGCGGGGTGGCTTCCAAGGGCCTTCATGAAGGCGGTGTCCGCAGGCAGGGGGCCCGTTACCTGGATGCCTTCGGCCTTGGCCTGGGCAACGGCGGGTTCGAGAATGCGGGCCTCTTCGTCTCCGAAGAGGCCGCCGTCTGAGGCATGGGGATTCAGTGCGGCAAGCGCGATTCGTGGGGATCGGGTCTGGAGCAGAGGCCCTGCGGTCTGCGCGATACGGAGAGTCTGCAGTAGGTGTGGCGTATTGAGACCTTCGATGGCAACCCGCAGCGGTAGATGGATGCTGTCTAAGACCACGCAGAGGTCATCAGAAATAAGCAGCATCCGCACCTCAGGTGTCTGGGGCTGCGCGCAGAGGTGGGCGAGAAACTCGGTATGGCCTGGAAAGTCGACCCCTGCTGCTTTGAAGGCTTCTTTGTGGATTGGTGCAGTGACCATGGCAGAGAGCGTGTGGTCCAGACAGTCGCGCGCCGCCTGTGCAATGGTGTTGGCGGCTGCTTTGCCCGCGGCGGCAGAGACCACCCCGCGCGGGTAGGGGCCGAAGTCGGCACAGTGCACCATGCAGTCCGGGTCGATCGCAATCGCCAGTTCTTTGGCGAGTCCGGTCAGGTGGGGGCGGTCTCCGTAGAGCCGCAGGGTAATGGGCGCTCCAGAGCGCGTAGTGATCGGAAGGCGCATGAGTTCGGCCCAGGCCTTGAGACAAATCTCCGGTCCGATGCCCGCCGGGTCGCCCATGGTGATCCCGATAGAATGCCTGGTCCTAGAGGGGGTATGGGGCATGGCGATGGTGGCAGGGGCAGTCTGGATGATCACAGAGGCGGTGCAGCGCCGTGGATGAGATAGGGATAAGTGTAGGGCTCTTTCTTGTCGCCGCTGCGTTTCTGGCTGGTTATATGGATGCCGTGGTTGGGGGTGGTGGGCTGATTCAGCTGCCAGCACTCTTTGGGAGTCTGCCTGGCCAGTCTACAGCGGTGCTTCTTGGGACAAACAAGGTCTCGTCTCTGGCTGGAACCACCATTGCCGCCTGGCGCTATGTGCGCTCCGTGAAGCTGCCTTGGCCGGTCTTGGCCCCGATGGTGATTGCCGCCGGGCTCTCGTCTTGGCTTGGGGCGCACGCGGTGAGCCTGGTGTCTCGGGAGCAGTCACAGCCCGTGATTCTGGCCGTGTTGATCGTGGTGGCGGTCTTTACCTATCGCAAAAAAGAGTTTGGGCTTTCTCATGCGCCGCAACGTTCGCTTGGTGCCCAATGGGTTCTCGGGGTCTGTGGCGCCACGGTCTTGGGCTTCTATGACGGGGCGCTCGGCCCGGGCACTGGCGCGTTTCTTATTTTTTTCTTTGTGCGCGTTTTTGGCTATGACTTTCTGCATGCCTCGGCGGCGAGTAAGGCGGTGAATTGGGTTACCAATGCCGCGGCGCTCTTCTTTTTTCTTCCCATGGGCCATGTGTTGATCGGGTTGGGGCTTATCATGGCGGGCTGTAATGTGGCGGGCGCGTTGGTTGGCGCGCGGATGGCGGTGCATCGTGGGAGCGGCTTTGTGCGGCAGGTGTTCCTTGTGGTGTTGTGTTTCATGATTGCCCGAATGGCTTGGGCTACCTGGGAGAATTTATTGTGAGTGGAACGGGATTAACGAATTGGCAGCCTCCAGCGGTCTTGGGCAATTGGGTACAAGGGTCTGTGGTTGTACCGGGGGGTGCAAAGCGCGCGCCGGTCTATAACCCAGCCGCGGGGGCAGTAACGCGGGAAGTCGTGCTGTCTTCGGCGCTTGATGCGCAGCAGGCCGTGGCAGCGGCGCAGCGTGCTTATCCCGGCTGGGCTGATACGCCCCCAGTCAAGCGGGCACGGGTGCTCTTTGCTTTCAAACAGTGGGTGGAGGCGCACCATGATCTTTTGGCGGGCCTTATCACCCAGGAGCATGGCAAGACCTTTGATGATGCCCGGGGGGAGGTACAGCGTGGCCTAGAGGTGGTGGAGTTTGCCTGTGGCATACCGCATCTTCTGAAGGGGGAATTTACCGAGCAGGCCGGAAGTGGAATTGATGCCTGGAGTGTGCGCCAGTCGCTTGGCGTCTGCGTGGGCATTACGCCTTTTAACTTTCCGGTCATGGTGCCCATGTGGATGTTCCCGGTGGCTCTGGCCTGTGGCAATAGCTTTGTTTTAAAGCCGTCTGAGCGGGATCCTTCCCCGTCACTCCTGATGGCCGAGGGTCTTAAGCAGTGTGGTCTGCCCGACGGTGTTTTCAATGTGGTGCAGGGGGGGCAGGAGGCCGTTGAGGCGCTCATTGATCACCCGGATGTGGCGGCGGTGAGTTTTGTGGGTTCTACCCCGATAGCCCAGGCGGTGCATCGGCGTGCCAACCAGTTGGGTAAGCGGGTGCAGGCGCTTGGGGGTGCGAAGAATCACCTGGTGGTCATGCCCGATGCTGATCTCGACCAGGCGGTAGACGCCCTCATTGGCGCGGCCTATGGGTCTGCTGGTGAGCGGTGCATGGCAATTTCTGTGGCGGTGGCGGTGGGCTCGGTGGGCGATGCGCTGGTGGCCCGGCTTAAAGAGAAGGCCAAGGCGATTCGTGTCTTGCCTGGAATGGAGGCAGGCGCAGAGATGGGTCCGTTGGTAACAGATACACATCTGCGTAAGGTCTTGTCTTATGTGGATGCTGGTGTGGCTGCGGGTGCGGAGTTGGTGGTGGATGGCCGGGGGTTTAAGCCACCGACCGCGCAGAGCGGGTTTTTTATGGGTCCTTGCCTGTTTGATCGGGTGAGTCCAACGATGTCTATCTATCAGGAAGAGATCTTTGG
>JBEDFV010000257.1:0-3795 GCA_041175005.1 Pseudomonadota bacterium | reverse complement strand
CATCACACAGGCATGGGGTCTTATTCATCGGGTCAGCGTCGTAGGGTGGTGGTTACCGGGTTGGGCTGTGTCTCCCCGGTAGGCAACAGCCCGCAGGCCGCGTGGGCCGCCTTGCTTGCCGGGCAGTCTGGCATACAGACAGTGACCCGGTTCGACCACTCGGGCCTGCCCGTGCACTTCGCGGGCGAGGTCAAAGGGTTTTCTATAGAAGACTACATTCCGGCCAAAGAGGCCCGGCATATGGACGTCTTTATTCATTACGGAATTGCCGCAGGCCTTCAGGCCCTTGATGATTCTGGGCTGGTGATTACAGAGGCCAATGCCGAACGGATCGGTGTCATGGTGGGGTCGGGCATTGGCGGTCTGCCCATGATCGAAGATACCCACGCGGAATACACCAATCGCGGCGCACGGCGTATCTCCCCGTTTTTTGTGCCCGGGTCCATTATCAACATGATCTCCGGGCACATCAGCATCCTGCGCAATCTGCAGGGGCCCAACCTGGCGGCCGTAACCGCCTGCACCACCGGCCTGCACAGTATTGGTCTGGCGGCGCGTCTTATCCAATACGGAGATGCGGATGTCATGGTGGCAGGGGGGGCCGAATCCACGATCTCCCCCCTGGGTATTGGGGGGTTTGCGGCGGCCCGCGCCCTGTCCACCCGCAACGACGACCCGGCCACGGCCTCGCGTCCTTGGGACAAAGACAGAGATGGTTTCGTACTCGGCGAGGGCGCCGGCGTGATGGTGCTTGAGGAGTACGAGCACGCCAAGGCGCGGGGTGCCCGTATTTATGCCGAACTCAGCGGGGTGGGTTTTTCCGGCGATGCCTATCACATGACCGCACCAGACCGCGAGGGCCCTAGGCGTTGTATGGTCAATGCGCTAAAAGATGCTGGGGTGGCGCCTGAGCAGGTCGACTACGTGAATGCCCACGGAACCTCTACGCCTCTTGGCGATAAAAACGAGACCGAGGCCATCAAGCTCGCGCTGGGCGAGCGTGCGCGGCGGATCGTGGTCAACTCCACCAAGTCCATGACCGGCCATCTTCTAGGCGGCGCTGGGGGGCTTGAGTCTGTCTTCACGGTCATGGCAATTCATGCCCAAGAGAGCCCGCCCACCATCAATATTTTTAATCAAGATCCCGAGTGTGACCTTGATTACTGTGCCAATGAGGCCCGCAAGCTCGACATATCGGTGGCGGTAAAAAACAATTTCGGTTTTGGGGGAACCAACGGCACCTTGGTCTTTTCTCGGATCTGAGGTCACATGGATCGAGAGGCCGACCAGGTCCTGGTAAGCCGCGTACAGGCGGGTGACCAGGCAGCCTTCAATCTGCTGGTACTGAAATACCAGCGCAAGGTTCTTCGGCTCGTCTCACGGCTCATACGAGACCCCGCAGAGGTCGAAGATGTCGTGCAGGAGGCCTTCGTCAAGGCCTACCGGGCGCTGCCACAGTTTCGCGGCGAAAGCGCCTTCTATACCTGGCTCTATCGCATCGCCGTCAACACCGCCAAAAACCATTTGGTCTCCCTGGGCAAACAGCCCATACCGATGACAGACCTCACCCAGGACGAGGAAGATACGGAATCTTTTGATTCTGGGGCGGTCGTAGCAGACAACCAGACACCGGAGTCGCTCCTCTTAAGCCGACAAATCGCAGAGACGGTTAATCGGTCAATCGAGGCGCTTCCCCCCGATCTGCGTGCGGCAATTACTCTGCGGGAAATTGAAGGTCTAAGCTATGAAGAAATTGCGGAAGCTATGAACTGCCCTATTGGTACTGTCCGTTCCCGCATCTTTCGCGCCAGAGAGTTTATTGCTGCTGAACTGCGTCCGTTACTCGATACCCCTGAAAACAAGCGTTGGTGATCCCCATGTCAGACCCCCACGTCCCGCCACAGCGCACATCCCCCCGTTCCCCTACGGCAGATGCGGCCTTCACGCCGTGGCATCGGTACTCTGAGGCCGAACTTCTCTCTGCCTTTATCGATGACGATCTCACCGCCTCTGAGGCACAACAGGTTGCCTCCCAACTCGTCTCTGACCCTGAACACCAGGCCACCGCTCTGCGGTACTGGATCATTTCTGATGTCATGGGCGCGGTAAAGGCTCCCGACCACCGGCCCGACCTCTGTGCCAAGATCGCCCAGCGCATCGCAAAGGAGCCCGTCTATATGCCCCAGGCGGCACGCCTTGCGCGGGTTGGTCAGAGTCGTAAGCCCCTCACACCTGCCTTGCGTCTGGTGGCCTCCCTGGCCGCTGTGGTATTCGTCGGGGCCGGGGCCTTCTTTACCTTGAGTCTTCCCACCGGCGTCGGAGACGCTGCCTCGGTGGCCTCCGCGCCCGGCGTTGGCGGTTCGGTGCCGCTTGCCCAGGGGCGTTCGCCTAATGGGGCCGCAGGCCCCCTGATGCTCACCTCCTTTGACAGCCCCCAGGGGCGGGCGCTGCTCGATGCCCACGGGGCCTCGCATGTGCGGCTTAGAATGGATGATCGGTAATCGAGGTGCTGCCCATCGTGCGTTCTCTCCGCTCCTTGTTCACGTTTCTTAGCCTCGCCCTGGGCCTCACGGGCCTGACGGCGCTCGTGGGCCTGCCGGCGCGCGCGGCCACTGACCCCACCGTTGAGATGGTCCAGAAGATCAGCCGGTCCGCCCAGGCCCTCAACTTTGAAGGCACCTATGTTCATCAGCAGAATGGGGCGCTCTACACTGCGCGGGTCTATCATCGGGTAACCGCGGGGGGTGAGCGTGTTTCCCGGGTGCAGTCGCTTGATGGCCCCAGCCGCGAGGTCATTCGTTCATCGCGCGAGATGCGGGCGTATCTTCCTGAGCAGCGCGTTGTGCGCATTTATAAGGGGCCTGCTGTCCGGCCCGACTTCCCGGCGGTCTTTGTCTCCAATCCGGCCTGGGTGCTCGACCACTATCTTGTCGAGAAAAAACCCGGCAAGCGGGTGGCCGACCTTGAAACCGACCTCCTTGTCTTTGCGCCGAAAGACCAGTTCCGCTGGCGGGTGCACTGCTGGGTTGAAAAACGGCATCGCCTCCCACTCAAGCTCCAGGTCTTAGATCCGCAGGGCCTGGTGCTTGAGGAATACGCCTTTTCTGAAATACGTATCAATCCCGCGCAGGCCCCGCAGGTCACCCCTTCCTTTGAAGGTGTGAGTGACTGGAAGCAGGTGCATGCGCCCATGTCCCCCAAAGAGATCTCGCAGAGCCTGGCCTCCGGAGGCCCTATTATTGGCTTTCGTCCTGTCGCGGCAGCGCTGATCTCTGAGCCGGCCTTAAAATCCCTTGAGCAGCATGTCTTATCGGATGGCCTTGCGGTTGTCTCGGTCTTTGTGGGGCCTGCGGTCGATGCGGAGAATGCCAAGCCCGAGGTCTCCCGCAGGGGGGCGTTGAGCATGGTTGTGCGCAAGAAGGGCAGTCAGACCATTACGGCCATGGGAGAGGTGCCTGCGGAGACCGTTCAGGATCTTGTAGAAAGGTTTTCGTCCCAATAAACGGGGCGTCTGCACGCGGCCTCTTTTATCTGGCCGCAGGCGCAAAGCCAGGGTGTCCTGGTTTTTCTTTTTTAAACGAGGGAAACACAGTATGGGTATGCATCGTCGGATCTTTACGGCGGTTATGGCCGCAGGCCTCTGGATAGCCTTGGCGGGCCCGATGCCGGCTATGGCACAGCGGGGTCTGCCAGACTTCACCGACCTTGTGGAGAAGGCGGGGCCTGCCGTGGTGAACATCCGCACCCTGGAGCGGGCCAAGCCGCGCGGCCCCGGCGCGCCCCAGGGCCCCGGAG
>JBEDFV010000256.1:0-2670 GCA_041175005.1 Pseudomonadota bacterium | reverse complement strand
CGGCTATTTAGAGCTCACAGGCTACGCGCAGCCCCTGCAGTTGTAGATCTTGGGGGCCGTAGGAGGGCAACCGCGCACGGCAGGCGCTAAAGTCACTCTTGGTCTGGTCGAAGCTACAGGTACCATGAAGCATGATGGTGTCCATGGCTCAGGACGGTCGTATGAATTAGAGGGAAGGTGAGGCAGGGGTGAAGAAACTCATAATTGCATTGGTCGTGGTCTCTTTGCTGGCAATCGGCGCCGGCGTCTTTGCCTTTTTCCAATGGAAGAAGGCGGGCGAACTTGCAGAGCAGGTTCAGGCGCTTACAGATGTCAGTGGCCAGCTCGAACAGGTCACCCAGGCCTCCGAACAGCAGAAGGTCTCGATGGCAAGTCTGCTCGAGAAAGAGCGCCAGTTCGATGCCGTGAAAGAGGCCCTGTCCAGTGGGGTCTTGCTGCAGGATCTCGAGGCAATCCTGAAGAGCCCACAGGCCCAGACCCCCGAGCGTATTCTGGCCCAAGGGGCAGTGCGCCTCCTGGTGCTGGGCAAAGACGACCCCAGCGTCACGGAGTCTTTTGATCGCGCACTGAAGATGATGGATATCCAGAACCGCATGTCTGCGATCTGCGCAGCACAGGCGGGCATGGTGGCCGCAGGTCGTGAGGTAGAAATGCTCAGTGAGTGCCAGAAGCGGCTTGCACCGCCTCCCGAGCCACCGCCTGCCCCAGCGCCGCCCGCCAATACGAAGGCGGGCCCCGCGGCAGCGGCAAACACGAAGGCGGCGCCAGCGCCGGCAAGTGGAGCAGCACCTGCGGCAGCGCCACGTGCTCCCGCACCCGCACCGACTACAGGGGCGAAATAAACGATTCGATGATGCGGCAGGTTTCTGCCGAGTAGGGAACGGGGTGCTCAGCCCCGGCAATCTCCACGATCTTGGTTCGCGGGTTACACGAGGTCAGGCGCTGGGCGACGGCCTGATTCACAATCTCGCTCTTTTCGCCCTTCACAATAAGAAGCGGCAGTTCCACCTTAGAGAAGGTCGCACTGAAGTCCACTCCACTGAGGGTGGTCTCATGGGGAAGGTCAAGATGCCCAGGCTGCTGGACCGCGCGAATCAGGCGATGGTCCACACGTAGTTCTGCGGCGAGTTCGCGCACATTCGGAAAAAGCCCGGCGCCTTTTGTTGCGCCATGAATACCGCTCATGAGTCCCACGATGCCCGTCCAGGGCAGCAGGCAGCCTACGTCATTGAGCACCACCGACCTTAAGCCCGAGGGGCGTAGTTCCGCAAGAAAAAGTGCAAGCAGCCCGCCCATACTGGTCCCGAGCAGATGTATGCCTGGGGGCGAGGCAGAACGCTCCCGAAAGAGGCCTAGCCCCTGTCGCGTTGGGGACCCAGCCAGAACGCGCCCCTGGGCGAAGGCATAGATAAGCCCGAGGTCGCGCAGATAGGTACTCATGCGATAGTCGTTTGCATGGGCCATGGGCCCACTGTCCCCCCGCCCGGGCCAGTCGAAGGTAATGATGCGAATCCTGCCCGCCAGATGGGTCACCAATCCCTTAAAGCTCTCTCGGGTCTCTAAAATTCCGGGTAGGGCAAGGATTGTCTGGCTTGCATAGTCCGGTCCATAGACCTGGCCCACGAGGTTGCGTGGCTCGGGCTCTCCCGGTACCGCCAAAGAGAATATCTCTCCACGTACCGCCTCAGAAGAAGGGGCTGAGTCGGTCACTGGTAACAGGCCAGGGGGGCTTGCGTGGGCATACGGGCATGCAGCCTTACATGCCAGGCCGTGCCGCAGACACCACACTGGCACCGAGAAGGTCGAGCAGCATCTCCTGCGATGCCTTGCGGGCTGCGCCCTGACGCCGCCGCACCGCATAGCTGCCGTCGGATCGCATCGCCCAGGCGGACGTGTTGTCTGACAGGTGCACCTTCAGGCCCTCCTGAATCACGCGCCGCTTCAGGGCCTTATCCAGAATAGGAAAGGCGATTTCCACCCGCCGAAAGAAGTTTCGGTCCATCCAGTCTGCGCTCGAGAGATAGACCTCCTCAGCCCCCTCGTTGCGGAAGTAGTAGATACGGCTGTGCTCAAGAAAGCGTCCAATGGTGGACCGGACCCGTATATTCTCAGAGAGCCCAGGTACGCCAGGGCGTAGCATGCAGACGCCACGCACAACAAGATCCACCTGTACCCCTGCGGCACTGGCCTCATACAAGGCGTCGATCGCCTCGAGTTCCACCAAGGAATTCATCTTGGCCATGATCAGGGCCCGGCCCCCCTTGCGGGCGATGGCCGTCTCCCGCTTAATCGCCTTCATGACATTCGCGTGCAGGGTGAAGGGGGACTGCCAGAGCCGTCGCATAGCGCGCGCCTTCCCAAGCCCCGTGAGTTGATGAAAGACCTCGTGCACGTCGGCACAGACCGCCGGGTCCGCAGTAAAGAGACCGAAGTCTGTATAGAGCCTTGCCGTGCGCGGATGATAGTTGCCCGTGCCGAGGTGCACATAACGCTTGAGACCAGACTTTTCGCGACGAACGACTAGGCACATCTTGGCATGGGTCTTCTTACCGACCACGCCAAAGACCACATGGGCGCCCACATTCTCAAGCCGGGAGGCCCAGTTGATGTTGGTCTCTTCATCAAAACGGGCCATCAACTCCACCACCGCTGTCACCTCCTTGCCAGAGC
>JBEDFV010000255.1:0-10760 GCA_041175005.1 Pseudomonadota bacterium | reverse complement strand
TCTCTCGGCGGGACACCACGCCTAGCCCCTGCGGCCCACCAGGCACCACCTCAAGCCACCAGCTCAGGCACCAGACCTTCCTTTCCCCCCCCCACCCCTACCTCAAAGGAGACAGCCCATGAACAATCATGGATGGACAAAAAAGACGATCAATACCCACGGACAGCAGATCTGCGTCTATGACAGCGAGACAGGATCCCGGGGCGTCGTGTTGCTGTCGCACTCCATCCTGTCCGCGGCTGCCATGTGGGAAGCACAGGCCGCCCTTTTGCATCAAGGGGGCTATCGGGTGTTGGCCATGGACACGCGGGGTCATGGAGCCTCAGGGCCCACAGAGCTGGGCTTTAGCCTCAATGATCTCGGGAATGACTGTATTGGGGTACTCGATAGTCTGGGGGTCGCTCGGGCCCACTTTATGGGCCTGTCGCTTGGCGGCATGATCGGTATCGGCCTGGGCATCCATCACACAGCGCGATTTGAGAGTCTGGTGATCTGCGATACCCGTGCCGATATGCCACAAGAAATGGCGGAGAGCTGGAATCCCCGGATAGATCTGGCGCTCTCCCAGGGCTGTGCCGCCATGGCAGATGCCACGGTGGAGCGCTGGTTTGGGGCTGACTACGCCAAAGATCCCGCAAACAGCGCGGTGATGAAGGCCTTCAAAGACCAGATTGGCGCGACCTCAGTCAATGGGTTTGTGGGCTGTGCGCGGGCCATACAGAAGCTTGATTACGCCCCTAAGGTCTCCTCGATTACGGTACGCACGACGTTTGTCTCGGGAGAGAACGATGGTCCCTTTCCCAAGGCGCTCACCGCCCTGGCAGAGCAACTCCCCCAGGCTCGTTACCGATCGGTCAGTAAGGCAGGGCACCTGCCCAATGTCCAGAACGCACCGGAATTCAACGATATTCTTAAAGACCATTTCGGGCTCTAGAGCAGGCGTAAAAAAACCCCGGACCCTTTCGGGTACCGGGGCAACTGAACAAACCAACCGGATCGATTGACCGCTAGAGCTTGATCTCAATATCGGCAAGCAGCGGGTCGTTCTTTCGGGCAATCTCGTTTTCAATAAGGTGCCCGCAGCCCGGGCAGAAGAACTGCCGAAAGGTGGGCTCCTCATCCACGTACCGCTTCCAGTCGCCAATATTTGGATTGGAGGCTGCAATCGGTGCGTCGTGCCGTGTGCAGCCGAGTTTGTAGTTCTCCTTGGCCGACCCAAGGTCTGTCGCACAGTGGCTGCACGACCACCGCAGTCCGGTCTTGTTGGATTTTCCAGACTCGGGGTGCTGCAGGTTCAGGTTCTCTGTAATCTGCTTAAAGACCTTGCCAGAGAGCTTTGTCGGCGTCTTCGCAGAGGCGCCGTGCACGGGATACCCTTTGCGGCGGGCGAGAATCTCTCCTCTGGTTGCAGCGGTTGCGGCGACATCGACCTCTCCGTTGGACTTCAGCACCACACCGTAAATTTCTCGGGCAGCCTGTAACGAGACCGCACGGTTCTCATTGACATCTTCGGCCACCTTCTGAGGGTCGCGTGCCAGAGGATCTCCATAGCCGCCACCACCCGTCCAGACCACCGCATAGACATCGGACGGATCCTGCTGGAAGTTTTGCTGCCGCAGTTCTAGCGTGACCTCTTTACCCGAGACCTCCGAGATATCGGAGGGCAGCGTCGCGGTCTTAAAGCGGCCAAGAATGTCGGTGTCTTTTTTGAACTTGTAGACATTGACTGTAGCTGGATAGCCTCCCATCATGCCGGTCGACGTGGGGACCGCATTGCCGGAAGACAGGGTGTCATGGGTAATGGTTGCCGTGTTGTGCGGAATAAAACAGGTCTCCGCCGACATGCCGCCACGATTCAGACCAGCCCCACCAGAGTCGAGCAGTTCTTTGCGATAGAGAAAGAGCACGGGGAAGGTCTGCTCAGTATGCTCGATATTGGGTAGCTTACAGATGGGCGTGCGCGACTGGCCGCCGGTTGAGATGCCATCACCGGTAGAGAAGGCACCAATCGCCCCCCCAATCGGGTCAACAAGGATATAGCCAAAATTCTCGCCCCACTGGTCTTTGCCTCGAAAGATGGTCGCCGGCCACTGGCTGGTTCCGCCGATACACATGATGTCTTTACGCATCTCTGCATCGGCATAGATCATCTTCGCCAGCACGTTATAGGCGGGGTAGAGAGAGATCTCCATGGCCTGTACCGGTGCGGTCGAGACCGAGGCGGGGAAGTTGGCGCAGTTCATGGTGCCAGGCGTCGGGTCGAACTTCACATGGCGTAAGGCCCCGCCGATCGCAAAGTACTGGTCCCAGCAGAGCAGTTGATTGAGCGCCACCATAATAGAGCCGCGCCATCCGGAGAAGGTGGCATTCATCGCACCTTCCTGGTCGGCCGTGCCGTCGTTTTCAAAGATGAGCGTATTGCCGGCCTTGCGCAGGGTGAGCTGCACCTGGTGGGTCTTACGATCACCCGGCCGTGAGCACTCCACATAGGTGCGGTCACGCCAGACGCCATCGGGCAGGCGTGACATCTTCTCAAGGAAGGCCGCCTCGCCGTCATTCAGAATCTTGCGCATTACCGCCTTGACGGTATCGGCCCCGTATTTGCGTAGCAGGCTCTCGACACGCTCTTTGGCGGTGGTATTTCCGGCCAACTGGGCACGAAAATCAAGCGCCACAGAGTCGGGCTTTCGGGAGGACCGAAGATAGAGGTCTTCAATATCTTTACGAATCTCCCCACCTTCAACAATCTTCACGGGGGGAATCAAGATGCCCTCTTCAAAAGCGTCTTTGGCCGACATACAGAAGCTCGAAGGCGTGATGCCGCCAATGTCGTACTGGTGCAGACAGTTGGTGACCCAGCAGAAGAGCTCGCCCTCATGAAAGACCGGGCAGATGAGCATGACATCTTGCTGGTGGGCAGCACCCACCCAGGGATCATTGGCCAAAAACATGTCGCCGTCTTTAATGCCAGGGTTCTCCGACCTGTTTTCGAGAATCCACTTCACCTGGGTGTCGGTGACGCCCGACATGTACTGCATATATGGCCCGAAGTAGACGAACTCCCCATCTTCGGTGAGGATGGAGGGGTTGAGATCCAGGGCATACATGGCCACAGGCGAACCAGAGAGCCGCTGAATCGTGGCGCCATGCTCTTCATTCACATTCCAGAGGCTGTGCCGAATGACCTCGTAGGTAATGGGATCGAGTTTCTTCGAGGCCCTGGTGTGAAGGTTGAGCTTTTTGGAGATGCGCAGTTTCTCGGGAGGGACATAGCCCCTCTCGCGGCCATTGAAGGACACATCTTTCAGTTCACTGACTTTTAGCATGACTATCTCCCGAGCTTGAGTTCAAAGTTTCCATAGGCATCGACCAGCAGCTTTTGCTGGGGATGGACCACAATCGTGGTGTGGCTGGTTTCCACAATGGCGGGCCCCGTAACGGTATTTCCACACTCCAGCAACTCCCCGTTATAGACCTGGGTAATCGCCTGCTTGCCAAGGTCGGTCCAATAGACCTTGCGCTTACCGGTCTTGGCCTTCTCTTTAATGACAGAGGCGCTGCGTTTGGCCTTCGGAAGCGTGACCGTGCGTGAGGCCCCCATGGCGCGCAGCCGGAAGGTAACCATCTCTAGGCGCGAATCGCGATAAGACGATCCTTTCCCGTAGATGGCCTCGTAGCGCACGTAGAAGCGCTCAATTAATTGGGCTAGGTCTTTGTCGCTGAGCTTCATGCCGCCCTTGACCGGGTCATTGGTGAGCGGCACCTCCACCTCATTGATCTGCCCGCGATGGCGCATATCGACAGAGAACTGGAACTGTCGGCCTGAGGTGGGAATACCGTCTGCCGCCATCTGCTTACTTGCCCCCGCATAGAGCTCTGCGAGTACCGCATTGACCATCTTGAGGTCAAAGGGTGAGGAGAGAATCTCGACCCGCTCATGGATATGCAGCAGACTGGCCGTCGCCGCACCAAAGGCACACCAGGTAGAAGCCACGCGGTTGAGAGGCACCAGGACCTTTTGAGCGCCCAACTCCCTCGCGAAAATGCCGGCGTGCACCGGGCCTGCACCGCCAAACGCGAACAGGGAGAAATCGCGTGGATCGAGGCCCTTCTCAACGGTTGTCTTTCTGATGATGTCGGCCATCTTGAACTCGGCAATCTTTGCAATGCCCGCTGCCGTTTCGTAGAGCCCAAGGCCAAGCTGGTCGGCCACGCGCTGGACCGCTGCAACCGACTTTTCTTTATCCAGAACGATCTTTCCGCCAAGGAAATTGTCAGGATCGATATACCCAAGCACGAGGTCGGCGTCCGTGACCGTGGGCGTCTCATTGCCCTTGCCATAACAGGCGGGGCCTGGGTTCGCGCCGGCAGACTCTGGTCCCACCCGCAGGGTCTTGGTGAGTCTATCGACCACTGCCAGCGACCCTCCGCCAGAACCAATCGCCTGGATATCCACCTTGGGAATGAAATATTCGTACTGGGCCACATTGGCCATGAAGCTAAAAGACGGCTGGCCTGCATGGATAATGCCTACATCGAAGGATGTGCCGCCCATGTCGGTGGTGATCACATTCTCCATGTTCAGAATACGCCCCAAGAACTGAGACCCGGTGACGCCTGAGACAGGGCCAGAGTCAAGCGTCAGCAACGGGGCCTCAATGGCCCGCTCTACAGAGATGGATCCCCCACCGCACTGGGTAATCTGTAACGGCTTCTTGTAGCCAGCGGCCTTCAGACGTCGGTCGAGTTTCTTGAGATAGTCAGAGGTGACCGGGCCGATATAGGCATTGAGCGCCGTAGCAGTCATACGCTCGTACTCCCCCCACTTCGGCGCGAGATCTACCGAGCAAGAGACAAAGATATGGGGAGCGCGCTTGAGAATGCGCTCTTTAATATATTGCTCGTGGGCGGGTGTTTTAAACGACCAGAGTAGGCAGACAGCAATGGCCTCTACCCCCTGATCGAGCAGCTCGGTAATGGCCTGCTCGACATCGTCTTTGTTAATGGGAACGACCACCGCCCCCATACAGTCGACCCGCTCAGAGACGCCCCGAATCCACTTCTTGGGAACAATCGGGACCGGCTTCTGGCTCTCGGGGAAATGCACGACCTGATTGAGATTTCGCGAGGTCACGCCGCGCGATCCACGCATGATGTGAATGGCGTCTTCGTGTCCCTTGGTGGTGATCATGCCAACCTTTGCCCCACGCCGTTGAATGAGGGCATTCGTACCGACCGTGGTGCCGTGGGTGAGCACGGCAATCTTCTCGCAGAAATCACTGAATTCGAGACCCAATTCTTTACTGGCCAGCTCCAGGGCAGAGACCATTCCATCCGCAAAATGCGGCGGGGTCGAGGGAGACTTTGTGGTCACCACCGCCCCCTTTTCGGTAATCACCACGCAATCGGTGAAGGTGCCTCCAATATCAACGCCAACGTGCAGTCCCGGCATGTGTTCTCCTTAGAAAGGTTTTGAAATCGTGGTTCTGATAGACGGGGCCTTAGAGTACGGAGGCCTCTTCTTTGGTAACAACGCCATCAAGTTCGACAGCGGTATCTCGAACGAGGTTGTCCGCCTGAGAGTAATAAGCCTCCCAATGCAGGCCATCCTTGAGCAGCGGACTGATGACCACCGGCGCGCCCATCTGGCGTGCGTGTTCCACAGCCATGCGACCCACCGCAAGGCGCGCCTGAGAAAATTGATGCAGCAGGTGGGGGACATCGGCGATGCTGGCATCCCGCAGGCTGCGCGCAAGGCAGAGGGCATCCCCCGCGGCCTTCGTAACACCCTGGCCCACATGCGGGCGGGCAACAAAGGCTGCATCGCCAATGAAAGCGACACGCCCCCGGCACATGGTCTCCACCTCGCTATCGAAAATCGGCTGGAGAATGATGGACTCCGACTTCTGAAGATGCTCGGCCCAGGCCGGATGAAAAAGTGCCGCTGCATCAGCCCGCATCTTTTCGATATGGCGGGCCCGAATTTTCTGTGGTGGAATACCGTCGCTATGCCAGACACCATCCTCATCGGTGAGGAGTTCTTTGAGCTGCTGCTCAGAGCTACGCCGATACCAGACCAGATTCACGAGCACCTGCGTAGCACTCTCCGGCCCAGCGATGGGGTAGGACAGAACCTGCTCTCCGGGAAGCTGAGAAAAAAGGAAAATGTCGCCCATGAGCTTCTGGGTGTCGGCCGACAGGGCTGAGAGATCGGCCACCGCCCGCCAGGCCACGTAGCCCGCATAGACCTGCTGGAAGGGAATCTGTAGAAAGCGCCGTAGCCCGGACTTCAGCCCATCGGCGGCGACCACCAGATCGGCTTGCATGACGCGGCCGCTGGCAAACGTTACCTGGGCAGGCGCCTCGGCCGAGCCCGCATCAATGGCCACCACCTCTTCGTTGAGATGATATGAGGGCTCCGGAAAGGTCGCCTTAAGGTAGCCCAAGAGCCGTGACCAGGAGGTGAGCACCTGGGTGAAGTCACGATACGCGAGGTGCTCACCCGTCTTCGCGATAGCCAGCCGCTTGTAGATCTCTACGCCGAGGTCCTGATCGATCAAGGCACCCGCCGCCTGCAAGGCATACAAGAGCCCGTTATGGGTCACGATGCCTGCGCCGCGCCCCGACAACGGGGTCTTTGAACGCTCGAATACATCCACATGCCAGCCGTTGCCGCGAAGCAGATTCGCCGCAAATAGTCCAGCCATGGAACCCCCAACCACAATTGCTCTTTTGTTTATCATTTTCTAAATTACACTTTCGAAGCTATGACACAACGAAAAAGTACGCCGCTGCGTCGCATGCCCCCCGAAGACCGGCGCGCGCAGATTCTTGAGGCGGCCATCGAATATTTCTCCGAGGCTGGTTTTGCCAGCCAGACGCGAGAACTCTCTAAACGTATTGGTATTTCTCAGCCACTTCTCTACCGGTACTTTCAGTCCAAACAAGACCTGATTGAAGAAGTCTTTCAGGTGGTGTTTCTGAATCAGTGGAATCCCCAATGGGTAGATACCCTGCAACGCCGAGATCTCCCGTTGCGTGAGCGACTGATTGAGTTTTATCAGTTGTATGCGCAGGCGACCTACCGCCCCGAGTGGATTCGTATTTATATGTACGCGGGTCTGGCAGAAATGGCCCTGAATCGGAAATATCTGAAGATCGTGCGCGACCGTCTGCTCGTGGTGATGTGCCAAGAGTTTCGACTCGCATTTCTTCAGGGGCATTCTAGACAGGCGCAGCTGCTGAAAAAACCCATGCTTCCGAGAGAGATCGAGTTGGCCTGGAATCTTCATGGCAGCATGTTTTATTGGGCGGTGCGTGCGAACATCTTTAAAGCAGGCAGCAGACTGAGCTTTGACCAAAAAACAACAGATGCCGTCGATTTGTTTTTAGAGGGTGCCAAAACCATCTACCCACTAATTCTGGAGAGCGAGTCGGAAGACAAGAAAAGGCTCTTACAGAAGACCAAAGAATCCGCTGCAAAGGCCTGATAGCCCCGCACCTGGGCAATAACCAAGAAGTGATCGCCTGCCTCAATCAGGCGGTCTGTCACACAGTCAAAGACCACGCAGCAGTCTTCGAGCTGCGGCGGGGCCTCAGCGGGCCGGTCGGTACGCAGTGGCACCCCTTCGAATTTGTCGGGCTTGGGAGTTGCGAAATGTCGGGCCAGGTCGGCCTGCTGGGCACTGAGGACATGAATGCACTGCGATCGCCCCGGACCAAAGGCCGCCAGACTGGGAGAGCGGGAAGAGATAGACCAGAGGACCAGGGGCGGGTTAAGGGAGAGGGAATTAAAGCTGCTTACCGTGAGGCCCACGGCGGCCTGGGTCTCCGGATCACGACCGGTGATGATCGTCACGCCCGTAGGAAAGCAGCCCAGTGCCTGCCGGAATGCCTTTGAATCGGACGGGTCAGACAACTTGGTCTCGGCGGTCATGTAGCCTTCTTTCGCGTAACACGCGTGGCCTTGCGCGCGGGGGACTCGGGCGTGGACTTCTTCAGGGTGGCCTTCTTAGTCGCGGCCACCTCTCCGGTCATGCGCTCCAGCACCTCATAGACGGCGGCCGTATCGTCTGCCTCCATGCCCAGGGCCATGGCCGCAGCGTAGATCGGCAGACTTGCCGAAAACAGCGGGGCTGGCACATTTAAGGCCTGCACAGCCGACTGAATAATCGTCATGTCTTTCTTCCAGATTCCCACCTTCATGGTGGCAGGCTGCCAGTTGTGGGCGACCATAACCGGCCCGCGAATCTGCAGCATGCGAGAGGAGCCTGCTCCGTCGGAGAGAACCTCGACGATTGAGGACATGTCCAGACCAAGTTCTCTAGCAAAGAGCAGGGCCTCCGCGGTCGAGATGTTATGGATTGCGACCAAGAGGTTGGCGACCCACTTCGTCTTAATGCCATTGCCGAATTCACCCACATTGAATTGGGTCTTTGAGAAGCCCTGAAACACGGGCATGAATGTCTTGATGGCTGCCGCGGAGCCACTGGCAAATACGGTGAGATCGCGGTTCTGGGCCTGGGCCCCGGTACCAGACAGGGGACAATCAAGCATTTCGATGTCCCCGGCTGCAAAGATCTCTCGTGCACGCAGCTTGTCTTCCAAGGTGAGCGTACTGGTCTCGGCAACGATCGCCGCGGGGCCCTTACCGCGCCTGGGGCTGGCCTGGACGGCCCGCACCAGCTCTTCGGCCACAGAAAAGAGTGCCTTGGCCGAGGGCAGGGAGGTAATGATGAGCCGGCTGTGGCCGAGAATGTCGGCATTGTTGGCAGTAACGGCGGATATGCGCGACCCCATGAGGCGTCGTTGACTCGCCCGCGGCTCACTGCCCATGACCGAAAAGCCCGCTTTCTGTAGGTTGGCGCCCATGGCTGAGCCCATAATGCCAAGCCCAATGAGACCCACGGTTGATTTGCTGCGTTGCATTAGAATTGAATCTCCCTAGGGGATATCGTTATTGATCTTTAGATCAACAGAGAATACGATGCTTCCATCGTGTTGTATATCGGGATTTCGCTAGGTTTGTGAGTCCTACCCCTAAAAACCTCTGTGATAGGAGCAGTAGAAGATGAAACTCGGAACTTTCATGATGCCCCTGCATCCGCCGTCCCGAAAGCCGTTTGAGACCCTTGCGGAAGACCGAGAGGCCATTATTCTCGCCGACGAGCTTGGCTATTCAGAGGCCTATGTCGGTGAGCACGTAACAGACCTTGCCGAGAATGTGACCTCTTCACTCATGTTCTTAAGTAGTCTGGCCTTTAGCACCAAGCAGATCATGCTCGGCAGTGGCACGATTAACGTGCCTAATAGCCATCCGGCGGCGATTGCCGGCCAGGTGGCCATGCTAGACCATATGCTCAAGGGCCGTTTCATTATGGGTATTAGCCCGGGTGGCCTGAAGTCGGACATGGAAGTCTTTGGCAATCTTGATGTTGAGAACCGCCTTGAAATGTTTGTTGAGGGCATCAACACGGTTCTGAAGATCTGGGAGACAGAGGCGCCCTATAAGATCGAAGGGAAGTACTTCAAAGTCACCACCGAGCGGACCATGATTCCTGAGATTGGCCAGGGCATCATCCTGCGTCCCTACCAAAAGCCGCACCCCCTCATTGTTGTCACAGCCGTTGCCCCCTTCTCCAAGGGTGTGGCGAGCGCCGCGGCCCGGGGCTGGGAACCCATTTCTGCCAACTTCCTGCTGCCAGAGTGGGTGAAGTCGCACTGGCCAAGCTATGTGCAGGGCTGCGCAGAGGGCGGTCGCCCGGCCGATCCTGCGAACTGGCGCGTGGCTCGCAGTATTTTTGTGACAGAGAATGACGACAAACTGGCGGCCCGCTATGGACATTCCTCAGAAGGGCCCTACCACTTTTATTTCAAGCAGCTCATTCGCAAGCTTGTGGGGTTTGGGGGGCGGTCGAATCTCTTCAAGCTCGATCAGAACGAGCCCGACGAGGCCATTACCCCAGACCGAATGACCAAAGAACTGGTGTTTGCGGGATCGGTCGACAGCGTCGTGGATCAAATCCTGGCCTTCCGTGAGAAGGTCGGTGATTTCGGTACCCTGCTCTATCCATGCCACGACTGGCAAGACCCCGCCCTGGGCAAGAAGTCGATGCAGCTCATGGCTGAACAGGTGATGCCCCGAGTAAACGCGGCTATCGCAAAGGAGAAGAAGGCGCCTGTGGCGGTGGCCGCCTAAGCTTAAGGCAGCTGGCTCTCACCCGTTGTGTCTTCACTTCAAAGAAAAAGGCCCGCAGTGCGGGCCTTTTTCTTATCTCCGAGTTTATGGGCACATAACTATTGCGCGATAAACCAGCGGTAGATCTCTTCTCCGGTCATGATCGCCGCGTCGTTCTCCTTCATGACCACATCGAGAAGCTTTTCAAAGGCGGCAATGCGATGGGGAACCCCCGTTAGATAGGGATGCACACTAATGGCCATCACCCGGGTGGACTCTTGGCTGTCTTGCACCATACGCTCCAGCTGTAATAACCCGCGCTTGTAGAACTCGTCACTGCTGTGGTTCTGCAAGGCGAACACGGGAATATCGTTGAGCTCCACGGTATACGGTACAGAGACCATCTTCTGGGGCTCAGCCTGCAGCCAGCATGGCTGGTCATCGATGACCCAGTCCGCCACATAGCGAATGCCATTTGCCGATAGGTAATCAAGCGTCGTGTCGGTCTCGGTGAGGCCGGGGCTTTCCCAGCCTACAGGCCCCTTGCCCGTAATCGACTTAATTGCATTTACCGTTTTTTCGA
>JBEDFV010000254.1:0-3665 GCA_041175005.1 Pseudomonadota bacterium | reverse complement strand
GGCCGGGGTGTTGTTCATGTTTGTGTTTGGTGTGGGCTTAGCGGGAAGGGTTGGAGGGGGCAGGGGCATAATTTGAAATTCTAAGAAATCAAGGAGTCGGGTTATGGCGGTACATCGAGTCGCAGTCTTGCCGGGCGATGGCATTGGCAAGGAGGTGGTCCCCGAAGGCCTGCGGGTACTCAAGGCCGCCGCAGACCGATTTCGCATTGGGCTAGAACTGACGAGCTACGACTTCGCCTCTTGCGATTACTACCAACGCCATGGCGAGATGATGCCTGCAGACTGGAAACAGACCCTGTCGGCCTTTGAAGCCATTTTCTTTGGGGCTGTGGGATGGCCGGCGATGGTGCCAGACCACATCTCGCTCTGGGGCTCGCTTTTGAAGTTTCGTCGTGAGTTTGACCAATACGTCAACCTGCGCCCGGTGCGGCTCATGCCAGGCGTGAAATCACCGCTGGCCGACCGAAAGCCCGGAGACATCGATTTCTACGTCATTCGCGAGAACACCGAAGGCGAATACTCCAGTGTAGGCGGGATTGCCTTTGCTGGCACGGACCGTGAGGTGGTGATGCAGGAGACCATCATGAGCCGGCACGGCACCGATCGGGTCTTGCGGTTTGCCTTCGAGCTCGCCCAGCGCCGCCCCAAGAAACACCTCACCTCAGCCACCAAGTCCAACGGCATTGCAATCACCATGCCCTGGTGGGACACCCGGGTGGAGGCCATGGCGGCCCAGTTTCCCGAGGTGCGCGTCGACAAGTTCCACATCGATATTTTGACGGCCAATTTTGTGCAGCATCCCGACTGGTTTGATGTGGTTGTGGCCAGCAATCTCTTTGGCGACATCCTGTCGGACCTCGGCCCGGCCTGTACCGGCACGATTGGCATTGCGCCTTCCGGCAATCTCAATCCCGAGCGACAGTTTCCGTCCCTCTTTGAGCCGGTGCATGGGTCTGCGCCTGATATCGCAGGCAAGGGGATTGCCAACCCCATTGGGCAGATCTGGTCAGCGGCGCTGATGCTCGATTTTCTTGGGTATCCCAGGGCCCACGATGCGATTCTGAAGGCCATTGAGACGGTTCTGCGTACGGGCCCCAAGACCCCAGATCTTGGCGGTACCGCGCGCACCTCTGAGGTAGGGCAGGCGGTCGCTGCGGTGCTTGCCGATGCCTAGGTTGGCTGGAACAGCGGGCGCAGCTGGCGCAGCTGGCGTGGCTGCGGCCGGACAGTCCTTCAGTACTCCGGGGTCGCAAACCCAAGACTGGCTAACCCTTCTGCGCCGCAGCTTTGAGGCGGCGGTTGCGGCTGCCGACCCACGGCAGCACCTTGCTGAATTCTTGCCTCCGGTTCCACGGGGGCAGACCCTCGTGGTGGGCGCCGGAAAGGCCGCGGCAAGTATGGCCGCTGCCGTGGAGGCAGCCTGGCCCTCCGGCGCGGCCCTATCCGGCCTTGTCATTACCCGCTATGGCCATGGACTGCCCCTCCGGCGTATTCGGTGTGTCGAGGCGGGCCATCCGGTGCCTGATGCGGCCGGTGAGCAGGCGGCCCAGGAGATTCTGCAGCGGGTATCGGCCCTGGAACCGCAAGACCAGCTCATTGTGCTGGTCTCCGGGGGGGGCTCAAGCCTCTTGGCGCTTCCGGTGGAAGGCGTCTCGATGGCCGATCTGAAGGGGCTCACCGCCGATCTGCTGCGCAGCGGGGCCCCGATTACCGACATGAATGTGGTGCGCAAACATCTGTCGCGCATCCAGGGCGGTCGGCTGGCGTTGGCCTCAAAGGCACCGGTCACGGCCGTGGTCATCTCTGATGTGGTGGGGGATGCGCCGTCTGCAATTGCCTCTGGGCCCTGTGCGGCAGATCCCTCCACCTATGCGGACGCCTTAGAGGTACTCACCCGCTGGCAGGTCTCTCCGCCTGCCTCAATTGCAGACCATCTGGCTCGGGGGCTGCGGGCAGAAGCTTCGGAGACGCCTAAGCCGGGCGACCCCCGACTCTCGCATGTCACGACGCAGATGCTTGCCACGGCCCGGCAGAGTCTCAAGGCCGCAGCCCAGGTGTTTGCAGAGTCCGGCGTACGGCCGGTGATTCTCGGCGATGCCGTAACGGGAGAGGCCCGCGATGTGGCCACGGGCTTTGCCTCCTGGGTGCGAGAACTCGCCCAGGATCAGGACCCGCAGTTTGCCCGGCCACTGGTCTTGCTCTCGGGGGGAGAATGCACCGTCACAGTCCGAGGGTCTGGCCGGGGCGGCCGATGTGCAGAGTTCTTGCTGGCCATGGGGCTTGCCGTCGAGTCGCTGGGCGTGGCCGATCGGGTCTATGGGCTTGCCGCAGATACCGACGGTATTGACGGGGCAAGCCCACATGCCGGGGCGCTCCTCTGCCCCCAGACCCTTAGGCTGGCTCGGTCCCAGGGCATCAATCCGCGTCGAGCACTCGATGCCAACGATGTGCTGTCTGTCTTTGAGCCCCTGGGGCGCGTCGTCACCACGGGCCCCACGCTCACCAACGTAAACGACTACCGCGCAGTCTTGGTGGTCTAGCGTTTCGAATAGGCCTCTGTCGATGACACAGCACACCTCTCTTGTATCCCCCAATACTGCTGCGCCCTACCTTGATATGGTGCAGCCCGATGACTGGCACCTGCATCTCAGAGACGGGGCAGATATGGCCTCGGTCTTGCCTGCCACGGCCCGACACTTCGGTCGGGCCCTGGTAATGCCCAACCTCAAGCCGCCCGTGACGACCGTGGCCCAGGCACTGGCCTACCGGGCCCGCATCCTCGCGGCGGCCCAGAATCATTCGGCCCACAGCAGAGAAGACCTCTCGGGCTTCTCGCCGCTCATGACCCTCTACCTGACCGACACCACGGCGCCCGACGAGATTGACCGCGCGGTTGAGACGGGGCTGATCCCTGCCGTGAAGCTCTATCCGGCGGGGGCCACCACCAACTCGGACAGTGGGGTGACCGACCTGGCCCGCTGTGACCGGGTACTGGAACGGATGCAGGCGCGCGGGATGGTCTTCTGTCTGCACGGTGAGGTGACCCACAGCGATGTCGATGTCTTTGACCGCGAGGCACGGTTTATCGATGAGGTGCTAATCCCTCTGCGGGCACGCTACCCGGCCCTGAAGATTGTCTTGGAACACATCACCACCCGGCAGGCGGCCGATTATGTGCGGCAGGCCCCAGGCCCGCTTGCGGCCACGATCACCCCGCAGCATCTGCTCTACAACCGTAACGCCTTATTTAAAGGCGGGATTCGCCCGCACTACTACTGCCTGCCTGTTCTTAAGCGCGAGACACACCGACAGGCCCTGCTCCAGGCGGCCACCAGCGGCAGCCCCCGGTTTTTCCTCGGCACGGATTCGGCGCCCCATGCCCAGTCCACCAAAGAGACCGGCTGTGGATGTGCGGGCTGTTACTCCGCGCCTTTTGCCATGGCCCTGTATGCCCAGGCCTTTGATACGGCGGGCGCCCTTGATCGTCTGGAGGGCTTTGCCAGCCTCCACGGGCCGCAGTTCTATGGCGTTGCCCCCAACACAGGCCGGCTGCGACTCCACCGTCAGCCCCAGACGGTACCCGAGCGGCTGCCCTTCGGGTCGGCCGCTGCTGGGCACGCTGGGGGCTCTGGAGATGCGCCCATATCTTCGCAGAAGAACTGGAT
>JBEDFV010000253.1:0-9749 GCA_041175005.1 Pseudomonadota bacterium | reverse complement strand
AGTTCGTGTACGAGCGTGTCTAGTACCTCTATAGGATCGGAATGGACCGGACTTATGAAAATTTCATTTGCCTGGTCGGCAGACATAGCGCGGTTCCAGCACTGGCCGACGGCACTACCGCGCACCGACGTACTGGGAATCGCACACGACACCCGTACACGGGGAATGGCATAGCCCTTTTCGGAGAAGATTGGCGCCAAGGCATCAACGGCAAACAAGAGCCAGGCCTCGCGGGTCAATGGGACCTGCATGTGCATTAGCTGACCGGCGAACCCGTAGAAGGCTGAAAGAAGACACCCGTTGAGAACATACCGGAATCCTAGGACGCTGCAGGATCATTCCGTGATCCCGGCCTAAGCCGAAAATATGCAGCCAATCACCCTCAGATCAATCAAGCCAGGGCCGCCTATGTGGAGATCTCCCGATTACGCTATGAATGACGCATGCAACACCACCCTAATTAAGGCCTACCAAGAGACAGAGTATCGGGTCACGCAGGAACACAGCCTTGTGCTCAGAGTCGGTACCCCTAGCCCCGAGTTGGCGAGCCTCTACAAAGTAAAGGGGGTATCTTGTGCTGCCTTCATCACGGCCTGTAACCCCTTCAGTAATTTGCTGGGCAACGAAGAAAACGCCAAGCGCCAGGCTGACCTCGCAGCCGAACTAAAGCGCCGAAGCCTGTGTTTTTTTGCAGGCGTCGGGCAACACCCCTCTGGCAACTGGCCAGGCGAAGCAAGCTTCTTGGTGCTCGGGCTTGCACTCGAGGCCGCAAAGACCCTGGGCAAGGCGCATGAACAAAATGCGGTTGTCTGGTGCGGCGCCGATGCCATGCCGAAACTGGTTCTGCTAAGAGCGAACTAGTATGAGAGTACTTCCTGGAGAACCAATGTCCACCCGGTTACTTATCGCCCCCCTTCTTTTCCTTCCAACACTTGCCTTGGCTAAGTACGAGGTCAACTGGTCCATCTGCGACGCTGGCACCCAATGCAAGCAGTGCGTTGAGCGGGGGGCGTTCTCCATCGAGCGCATAGAGGCGAAGGTTATCGTCTCTGGTTTGAGCGTGCTGGGTGAACCGGTGACTGGCGAGCTCGAGCAATGCAACTTCAAGGCAGCGGACGCCTGGGCCTGCGACAGCGGGCGTCTGCGCTTCGTCAACGACTCGGGCAGAGTCACGGTGAGTTACACCGACCGGCCCATTGAACTCAATGGCAAGCGGTTAGAGTTCTGCTCAGTGCAGACCAAGTAGTAAGGGCAGAACCCGGGGGGAGCCGGGAGTAACTGGTATGCGTTCGTACTGTGGGGTCTGACGCGTCGGGATCACTCCGTGATCCTGGACCCGCGAATAATAAGAGGTTCAATTCTCAAGGACGCCCCTGTGAACGACATCCAATGCCCCCATTGCGGTAAAGCCTTCAAAATCGATGAATCCGGCTACGCAGACATTCTTCGCCAGGTACGAGACCGGGCCTTTGAGCAGCAGCTACAAGAGCGCTTAACCGCCGCCGAGCGCGACAAGACCACGGCCGTAGAGCTGGCCCGTGCCCAGGCCATGGCCCAGTTGCAATTACAGGCAGCAGAAGTAGAAAAGAAGCTGCAGAGCCAGGCGGCCGAAAAAGACCGGCAGCTCGCAGAACTCAAGGCGCAGCTCGAGCGGTTTAACCTTGAGCAGCAGCTGGCACTGCGCAATGCCGTCGGTCAAATAGAAAAAGAACGCGACGCGCTGCGCCACAGCCTGCAATCGGCCACCCAAGAAAGGCAGATTGCCGAGCAAAACCTTAAAACCGAACACGAGCTGCGTATTAGAGACCGAGATGCCGAGATTGAGCGCCTTAGAGAATTCAAAGCAAGGCTCTCCACCAAGATGGTGGGCGAAACCCTCGAGCAACACTGTCAAATAGAATTCGACCGTATCCGCGCCACGGCCTTTCCAAACGCCTATTTCGAGAAAGACAATGACGCAAGAAACGGCAGCAAGGGCGACTTCATCTTCCGCGACATGACCGAAGACAACACCGAGGTGGTATCGATCATGTTTGAAATGAAGAACGAGTCCGACACCACGGCCACAAAGAAAAGAAACGACGACTTCTTAAAGGAGCTCGACAAAGACCGGAACGAAAAAGGCTGCGAATATGCGGTGCTTGTGAGCCTGCTTGAGCCCGAAAACGAGCTCTACAACTCAGGCATTGTCGATGTATCGCACCGGTATCCAAAAATGTACGTGGTGCGCCCCCAGTTCTTTATTCCCATCATTACCGTGTTGCGTAATGCTGCGTTGAAGTCTCTGCAATACAAAGGGGAGCTTGCCCGAGTGCGTGCCCAAAACCTTGATATCACCAAATTTGAGACCCAGCTCAACGACTTTAAGACCGCCTTTGGTCGCAACTGGCGCCTTGCCTCAGAAGGCTTTGAAGAGGCGGTAAAGCGCATCGATGATGCTATTAAAGATCTTGAGCGAACCAAAGAGGCGCTTCAGAAGTCAGCCAACAATCTGCGGCTTGCCAACGACAAGGCCGAAGACCTCACAATAAAAAAGCTCACCCGCGACAACCCCACCATGGCCGCTCGGTTTGCGGAATTGGGAGATCAGTGATGCTCGAAATAAGAGACGCTACTTCAGGGCGACCGGAATCATAATTTCATTGCGGCGACGCCACGGCATCGTAAACGGGTCGTTATAGCGGGCCACCTGTGGTGAGCCGGCGGGTGTGAGTTTTTGTGTGGCCATCCATTGCTCAAGCTTCTTTGTCTGCTCCTGAATTGCCGTCTGTGTTGTCCAGCCAGAAAAACGAACGACCGCCATCTGATGAGGGTCCATTGCCCGGAGACGTACGGCGGGGTTGTTTGGTGATGGCAAGGTAGAAAGCGTCTCTGTACTCGGCATAACAAAGTGCAGACGCCAGCCCTCTTTTTGTGGTTCGACCGTCACAGGCGCTGTCATTGCAAGCTTACGGCTACCCCCCGACTGCGCGGAATTATCGCCAAAAATAAAACCAGCAATACGTCGAAAGCCGTCGCGACTTGCTGAGTCGAAGTCACCCGAGAGAATCGTCTCGGCCACAACAAAGCCCTCGTAGGCCCGATGCTCAAAGGGCGGGTCACTGACGACAACACGGTACTTTGGCTCTTCAACGGCCATGGCAGGAAGGGAAGCAAAAATAAGAAAAAAGAAGAGTTGTAGGCGATAGATCATCGGTGTTTGAGGATACTCCTGTGAATTCACCCCTGACAACCATCTGGTAGCCGCAATGTGGTCTGCCGTCCCACAAACGCGCCGATATGGTCGCTAGTAACGGCACTGCCCACCCAGCCTGCGGCTAGCCTCACCTTAGAGAGCACGCCCGCAGCCTGTTTAGAGGGCACCCCCACAAAGCCATCGGTGAGAATGACCGCACGCGTGATCTTGTGAACCTCTAAATGCCGAGCGACGCACTCAATATCGGTACCCCCCGTAGAAGACAGCTTTCCCGACTTCAATGCCGCCAAAGAGATATCGTCTACCTTGGTCGAGAATAGATGCACGGTGTCGGCCACCCAGTCTTTGCAGTCGATCATGGCGCCATAGAGTGGCTGCACCACGTCGCTCATACTTCCAGAGACATCCACATAGACATGTACTGGCGCACTCCTCTTTAGACGGCGCTGGCTGTGCTCACCCCTATAGAGAAGTGGCTGTGCGCCCAACTGACGCTGAACAATGGCACGGCGATCTCGATTCGGTATCGGGGTCATCGTCGCCACCTTCGCCTCGGAGTCACTGCCAAGGCGCGCAGAGCCACGACCATGTGCAACATAAGAAAAAAGCGCGCGCAACTGTCCACGCGCCGAGACCCTGGTCGGCAAGATCTGCGCCGACCGTAGGACATCATTGGCTGTTTTTCCTGCCTCCACCGACATTCCTTGCATCTTTGCCGAGTACTCGTCCGATAGGCCTCTAAGAAACTCGTTAAGAAATACCGAATCACCGACTGCGGGCGGCTGGGAATGTGATGTGTCGTGGTCCCCAAGAAGGGGCAACGCAAGAAGTATGGGCTCTGCTTCTAAGCCCAGACCGGTCATACCCAGCCGGATCGCCTCTCGTATTTCCCATGCGCTGACGCCGGCCTGACCCCAGAGCCGCCGGTAGACGTCCTTCACAAAAGGCAAGCCCTCAAACTGGGCCTCACGCAATACCGCGGGAAGGCGTACCCGCCCCCTTGGATGCCAATGGTCTGGCGGACGCAGAAGGCATTGCGGAAAGGAGGCCTCCGAATAAAAGTCGCGAAACAACGCGGTGGACTCTGGCGAAGGGTGGGCCTTACTCCAGGTGGCGTTGATCAGGCAATCAAAGACAAGGTTATCCATCGCGTTGTACTGGGTAAATCGCCGTGTATGCCCAAGGGCGACATGAAGCAGTTCATGCCCAATCAGGGCCTGCAACTTTGCCGGTGTCTGGGCATGGCGCGAGACAAAATCGGGATTCACCAGCAGCCGGGGATCAGACCCAAAGGTGACGCAGGCGGTGGTCACCGCCAAGGTCTCCTCAATACGTGCAATCTGCAGAAGGGCGCGCAATGACACGCTGTCAGCCGGCAGGCTTTCTCCAATGCGAAATCGTAGGCTCATAACAACTCCTGTAGCGAAATACTGTTGGCAGGTGACCGTGTCGCGCGGCTTACGAGGTCTGCATAGCCCGTACCCAGCCAGAGTCCCACCTCCCAACTGCTTGCCCGCACTCCCGCGCGCCGCACGCTACGGGGAGCGCGCAGCGCCGAGAGGTACGGGATGCGTCGGGGCGAGCAGAGCCCTTCGGCACATTTGGAAAGAACCCCCAAGGTGGTGAGCGCATGGCTAAAGATGCGTGACTGAAAGACTGCGACCCAATGCTGCGCATCAGGGCGACTGATGTCATGCTCTGCCACCACGACCGAAGGCAGATCAAGGTAGGTCACATGCAGATCGAGAAGCGTCGACAGCGCGCCCTGCGCCTGCTGTTCGGTGAGTGACTCTACGTCACCGCCCGCCTCCGAATAGAAGTCGGGGCGCACGACCCGAAGAAGGTGGGCAGACTTTGTCCACTGGCGTGGGTGTGCGGCGTCGGCTCGGGGTAGCTGATAGACGAGTTTGAGCCACGCACCCGTTTGCGCACTTGCGCTGTGCATGTTTTGGGCCAATGCCTCTAGGCCGAACCACTCGATAGTCTTTAGGCCAAACATGGTTAAGCCACTCCTATCGTTAGCGGGGGGTCTAACTCCTCTAAGGCACGCCACCAACCGCGTACAAGGGCGGTGAGATCTTGGAGCGATTCGACTGTCTTTGTGTGTAGCCGACTCGACAGAAGGTTAACCAGCGCTACCTGGGCAGGTCGATCGAGGTTTGTCTTCTTAGAAATCTCCTCAAACTGGGCAAAGGCTTTGGCGCGCGCAGAGCCGGTTGATACCCGTTCCACAAGCCGAGTGGGTACGGCTGCCTCGCGATAGGTACGGGCAAGATCTTCGGAGACCGCCAAGGGCAGACGCTCGTGCACGCAGGTATGTACCAGCCACCAGGCACAGGCCGCCGATGCGCCCGCATCTAGCGCGCTAATCGCATCCATCACGAGTGCGCCGTACTCGTCGGCCTCCAGGCTTTCACACGAAAGCGTTCTTGCAAGACGCTTAAGCGGGTCGCGCTCGAGCAAGATCTCTGCGCGGGCATCATCGGCACCCGCAAAAGCAATAACGGAGACCTCTCGATGTAGCGCCAGTAGTTTGATCTGCTCATAGGGCTTACCGCTTGCCACGAAGGGCAAGGAGTGTGAGAACGCCGTCCAGGCCGACTGCGTCAGACGTACGCTGCTGCTTTCGGCGCAAAGGGCACGAAACGTGGCGGCATGTACGAGCGCAATATTCCTTGAGATGAGTACTGCACGGCGCGCACTGACCGGCAGGCCCGCAGCTGCGAGTCCCGCGGTCATGCGCAGGGTGTAGTCTGCAATCTGCTCGCCCCATAGCGTGGCTACCTGCTGAGACCACTCTCGTATGGCCGCCAGAGAACGGTCTAAATCGATAAGGCCTCTTGGACTATGAGACTCCTTGAGAATGCGGCGTTGTATGCCCTCAGGTAACGACTGCCAACTCGGTATGGTGACGTGAAAGGCAAACCGATCCGCCAATGCCGTATCAAGCGCCTCACTGCCCAGATAGTCACCCTCCTCATCGATCAGCGGCGGATTCATGGCCGCCCAGCGATGCACAAGGTCGGGCAGGTCAATACCCTGTACGCGACGCTCATGAATGATCGGAAAGATCTTGTTCTGCACCTCGGGCCGCGCCCGGGAGATCTCATCGATAAACACTGTCTGAGCGCCCCAGATCGCTGCCGGGGTTTTAACAAACTGCAAGCCGCCAGACGCGTCGGGCATGGGATAGCCCACAAGATCATCAAACGATAAGAGGCTTGCGTTGTAATGTCGCCACGATAGCCGCAACGCCCCTGCAAGTCGTTCGAGCAATAGCGACTTGCCACTGCCGTGCTCACCGATAAGGAGCAAGGGGGTCTCTCCGGCAAGTGCGGCCAGAATAACGGGTTCAATCTCCGACAGCCCGTATATGCCCAGCGCATCAAGCACCGAGCCATGGTCATGCAATGACATTGCGTTTCTCCTGTTTAGCCAGTTCTGCGAGATGCACGGGCTGGCAAGTTGGATGTAAATCCCCCGTCGTACAAAACAAAAAGCCCTCTGCAATGAGAGGGCTGACGCGTCCCGCTTGGTTACCGTTGCCGGTCACATTGCCTATTGTTTAGGCTAACCACCTTGCCCGGGCGGGGCAGGTTGGCGAGGGCGTCAGCCCAGACTCAAATGTATGTGAAGAGTATGCCGCGAGAGTCCACTCGTTGGCAAGTGGTTGTAGTTCCAGAGCGCCAGTCGCACGATTACGGCTTTGCGAAAGCCGCCTCGCGGTGCTTAGTAATCACCAAGTCTCTAAGGCTCTCGGGCGCAACCACCTGCACATCGGCGCCATGCCGCATGATGTCCATCACAAGTTCTCGCGTATCGCTGTACGGAAAGCTGATCTGCCACTGCTGGCCCACCCACTGACCGACCTGATCGGGGTGCCAGGTCTCGGCACTTACCCAGCGTGAGCGTTCCGCAGAAAAACGCAGCACAGCCGTATCAATGGGCTTTCCAGAAAAAATGCCATAGCTTGCGGCAAGCGTGGACTCCAACTCCTCTTCGGTGATCTCCACCGCAGACTCCTTGAGTGGCTTTACGCGCACCATGGCATCAATCGAAAAAGTAGACAGACGTTCGCGCAGGTGGCAGTAGGCATCGAGATACCAGTTGTCCCGGTAGTGCACGAGCCGCTGCGGCGAGACCACCCGCTCGGTCTGGTCGCCCCGGGCACGGCTGGCATAGACCAGATGCACGCGCCTGCGGGCAAGCACCGCATTGGCAAGCTTAGGAAAGTGTTCGCTTGGTCGGCGCGAGGCCATGGGCAGAATACGAATCCGCGCGCGAAGCTCTTGGTCGATAGCGGGGTTGTGGCCGAGCAACTCCTGAATACGTTTCTGGAAGGGCGCGAGATGGGGCCCGAGTACCTCTTGGGCGCCGTAGCCCTCAAGCAGTACGTACATTGAGAGGAGGGCCTGCAGTTCTTGCTGACTAAACCAGAGGCCTGCGAGTTCGACCTTGTTACCTGGCTTAGCCCGACCATGTGGCGGATCCGCAGTAACCAGGCGATAGATACCCTCGCTGGCATCGTACTCAATGTCGGCCTGATAGCGGCTGCGCAGAAATTCCAGGTCGCGCTTAAAGGTGGGGTGCGAGACCTCAAGCTCGGCGAGCATTTCATCGCGGGTAAAGGCGCCGCGGCTGCGCAGCACGTTCATCATGATGTGAAGGCGTTCGTCGCGGCTCATGGGTATAAGAATAAGAGATAACCGCGCGCCGGCAAAGAATCGCAGCTCAGGCTACGTCCGGAAGAGGCGCGGTCGGGCTTTGCGCCGAGGCACAACACAGTTGGGGGCCCGCCGCTGCGTCGGGGGCCACGCGCTCATTCAGCGCGTATTCAATGCCCTACGCGGCCGCGAGCATCAGGGTGCGAATCTTCTTAAGGGCCGCAGCCTCAATCTGCCGCACGCGCTCTGCCGAGACACCATACTCGGCCGCCAGATCATGCAGGGTCGGGGCCTTTTCGTCTGAATCGGCAAGCCAACGGGCCTGGACAATCGCACGACTGCGGGGGTCGAGTCCCTCAAGGGCAGACCGCAGTTGTGCCCCCATCACCTGGGCCTCTTCGGCCTCGGCCACGAGATAGGCGGGGTCGGCATTTTCGGCCGCAAGGCTTGCAATCGGGCCCACCGTCTCGCCGTCGTCATTCACCGGCTCTAAGGGCGTGTCGCCACCCGAGAGCCGACGGTCCATCTCCATGACCTCATCGCGCGAGACATTGAGTTCTTTGGCAATAGCCTGGGCCTGATCGGTAGTCACCGCAGACTCGGCGCCCAGGGCCCGCTTGAGCGATTTCAGATTAAAAAAGAGCTTGCGCTGGGCCTTGGTCGTGGCCACCTTCACCATCTGCCAATTGCGCAGAATGTATTCGTGGATCTCAGCCTTAATCCAGTGCAGGGCATAGGAGACGAGCCGCACCCCCTGGGTAGGATCAAACCGCTTCACGGCCTTCATGAGGCCCACATTACCTTCCTGAATAAGGTCGGCCTGGGGAAGCCCATAGCCCAAGTACTGGCGCGAGACGGCCACCACGAGGCGCAGGTGAGAGAGCACGAGCATACGCGCCGCCTCAAGGTCGCCCAGGGTGCGAAATTTCAAAGCAAACGCCTGCTCCTGCTCGGCGGACAGCAACGGAAACTGCTGCACGGCGCGCATGTAGCCGTCCAGGTTCGCAACCGGCGAGAGCTGGGGCAGGGTCAATGCAGTAGACGTGGAGAAAGCAGTCATGGATCGAAATCCTCCTTGAACACGATTTTAGCACTCACCACCCAAGAGTGCTAATACCCTTTCGGCCCATTTCCACGTGGATATTCTGCGGTCGCTGGCGCCCCCCCCCCGACCGCTCCCGCGCCCCCAACGTTCACACCCGGCAAGGTTTTCCTCGTACCATTGGTCGCGCGCGTCTGCCCCCCAAGACCCAGAGGCCTCCTGCCTCCGCCGTCTGCCACCATGAAAGGCCCCCAGGCATGAAGTTTCGTTTTCCTATTGTCATCATTGACGAAGACTTCCGGTCAGAGAACACCTCTGGCCTGGGGATTCGGGCCCTGGCCGACGCCCTGGAAAAGGAAGGCATGGAGGTGCTCGGCGTTACGAGCTATGGAGACCTCTCCCAGTTTGCCCAGCAGCAGTCACGGGCCTCGGCCTTTATCTTGTCGATTGACGATGAAGAGTTTGGCGGCGGCAGCAAAGAAGAAGTCGCCCACGCCCTGCGCAGCCTACGCGCCTTTGTGAGCGAAATTCGGTTTCGCAATGCCGAGATTCCTATTTATATCTATGGCGAGACCCGCACCTCACGCCATATTCCCAACGATGTACTGCGCGAACTCCACGGCTTTATTCATATGTTTGAAGACACGCCCGAGTTTGTTGCTCGACACATTATTCGCGAAGCGAAGTCTTACCTTGACTCCCTCGCGCCCCCCTTCTTTCGGGCCCTGCTGCACTATGCCCAAGATGGCTCGTATTCCTGGCACTGCCCCGGACACTCCGGCGGCGTGGCCTTTCTCAAAAGCCCCGTGGGCCAGATGTTTCACCAGTTTTTCGGCGAGAACATGCT
>JBEDFV010000252.1:0-3971 GCA_041175005.1 Pseudomonadota bacterium | reverse complement strand
TCGTCATAGGCTTCAATGGCTGTTCCGGTGCATCCGCCCATACGACGAAAGCGCCGAAAAAAAGACTGAAAGCTCATCTGGGTCATCGACTCATTGGGCGCAGTAATCTCAAGGCCCTCTTTGGCCTCGATGGCCTGATGCAGGCCCGCTGTCAGCGTGCGCCCGGGGGTCAGTCGTCCGGTGAACTCGTCGAGCAACACCACCTCACCGTCGTCAACCACATAGTGCTTACCTGCGAAGAAAAACTCGCGTACGACCAAGGCCTGGCGCAAAAGCTCTTCACGACGGGCAGCCGGTCGCCAGACCTCCGGAATCTGATGCGCCACCTCGAGCAAGCGTTGCCGGGCCGGCGCCAGTAGGGTGACAGTCTTACCACGTGCCGCCCGCTGATAGTCAGTACCAAGGGCGAGCTGCTGAGCAAGATGCGAGACCACCTCGGCCGCCTGCGGCAGACCCCGGCTCTCGCGCGGTGCGGCCAGTATGAGAGGCGTTACGGCCTCATCAATCAGAACGCTGTCGGCCTCATCGACGATAACGGTGTGAAGACCCCGACCGAGTAAGGCTGGTGGGCGCTCTGGACGCGCTAGGCCTTCCTCGCCACCGGTACGCAGCGAGGACTGTAGGCAGTCCACTAACCAATCTTCAAAGGCCTTCTGGGCATGCGATTGCCCTGCGCGTTCTACCAGGGTCGTACGCAGATAATCGGCAAGCAGTTCCTTCGCCGTGATGTAGACCACATCATTCTGGTAGAGCGCCGGCCGCAATTCGTGATCGACAGTTGCCGTAATAGAGGCCACCGAGACTCGACAGGCATCAAAGAGCGCCATCATGGTCTGGGCGTCACGCTCGGCCAGGTAGTCATTGGCCGTGATGACATGGCAGGGACGGCCGGTGAATGCCGAGAGAATGGCGGCGAGGGCCACGGTGAGCGTCTTGCCCTCTCCTGTAGCCATCTCCGCAAGACAGCCTGCATGCATCGCCAGGGCGCCCCAATACTGCACCTTGTAGGGTCGGTGACCCATCACCCGCTGGGCCATCTGCCCCACGGCGCCAAGAGCCTGTGGTAGCTGACCCTTCGCCTGAACGGGGTCGCGCCTCAGCAGCCCGCGCAGCCCTTCGAGGCGATCGGTCAGTTCTTCATCGGTGAGGTCTGCCAGCCGCCCGCAGTGATACTCCGCGAGGTCTGCCTGGGTCTCAAGCTGCTTTCGACGCCGCCCGATACGCCTTATCCATCCATGCGCCTTTAGCCAGATATCATCCAAGCCCTCAGGAAGCTTCTCCAGGTCCCGCAGGCGATGCGCAGAGTCGAGCGCAAACGACCGCACCCCCGACGGAGCGACATCCAAGAGTTCCATGGGCGTCGTGGCATTCATACCCGGAACCGCCTCTGCAGAAACTGCCGGACATCGCGGGTCCACTGGGCCAATAGCGGCCGCGAAGTAAGGGTCAGGCGCATCGTGCCAATCTGCCCGTGCGACAGCCGTACGGCCTGATCGGCCATCGCCTGAAAATGCCCGCCAAATGCGGCCTCGATGCGAAAGAAGGGCTCTGCGGCCACCAGGCCCTGGGGGTCAGAGGGCGAGACAGCAATCATTCCGCCCCCGGCCATGCCCAGTGCGGCGGATGGAAGCGCCCCTTGTTCAAAGGGCATAACCCGCGCGGACTCGGTCAAGAGGTTGTGCTGCTCCTGCCCGACAAGGCGCACCTCTGCCTGCTGGATCTCCTCTTTAAACACATGGCTGGCGACCTGCGGAAGAACGGCTATGAATTTCCATTCCCCCAGCTGGGCTACGGTGCCCAGTGCCGCCCCACGCGCAAACCATTGGCCCTGGGCATCGATCAGTTGGGGCGCGGCCCAGGTACCAGACAGGGGCGCACGCAAGACCAATGAATCGCGTCGCTGATGGAGATCACTCAGACTCTCCTCCACCGCTGTCTTCTGTTTAGAAATGGCTGCTAGGTCTGCCACCGCGGTGGCCACGGCCCGAATCTCCTGTGCAACGAGCGCGGAGAGTTGCATCTCTACGGAGCGAATCTCAAAATCCAGCGAGGGGTTTGAGAGGCGCGCCAGAGGCTGCCCTGCCTCTACCGCACTGCCTGGTCTTGCCAGGAGTTCAACCAAGAACCCCTCCGTACCCGTGTGCACCTGCTGAGAAGCCTGGGCCTGCACCACGCCTGTGACCCGGACACGATCAGGTAAAGGCACCAAACCAAGAATGCCCACCACGACACTGGCAAGCGCCACCGTAGCGAAGACTGCCTGTGCCCGATGGTCTGCCAAGGTCGGGCCCGTAGCCAAGTACTTCACGAACTTTCCAAGCGGTACCACAAACGAGAAGACCACCAGAAGAATGGCCAAGGCCACACCCAGGTCGAGATATTCCTCTGCAATAAAAAACACAATCGTCGACATCAGCAAGAGCCAGTAGACAATGCTTGCGACCCCATAGAGGGGAAGCAACACCCCCTCACGCGGCGTTCTCGCCGAAGGCTGGGCCTGCGGCAGGCGCAGCAGGTATCTCTCGCCAAGGTACTTCAGCTGATCACGCGATCGCTGAAAGAGGTTAGGCATCTCAATAAGGTCCACCAGCATGTGGTACCCATCAAACCGCAGCAACGGGTTGAGGTTGAAAACGAGCGTGGAGACGCTGGCAACAAAAATGACGTTATAGGCCAGGGAATTAAACGTGCCGGGCGCGGTGTTTGCCCAGAAAATGGCGGCCACCGCCGCCAGAGCAAGTTCTGCAGCCACGCCCGCGAGACCCACCATGACTCTCTCGGTTCGGCTTCTAAAGCCCCAGGTGGCCGATGCGTCTACGTAAGGCATGGGGGCAAAGATCAAGAGCATCACCCCCAGGGTGTGCACCTCGCCGCCAAAACGCTTACAGACGGCCGCATGGCTGATTTCATGGAGGGCCTTGGAGACCAAAAACCCCAGATAGAGAAGCCCCAGATTACTGGGGGCGAGGAGCCCAGCGGATTGATCAAAGAGCCGATCCGAGGCATCGATAAGGGCCTTGCCCCCCCAAAGCAGAAGAGCCAGATAGGCCAACAGACCCCAGCGGCTAAAGATCAGCCGAATCACGGGCAAGGACCGATTCAGAAAACGGTCAGGGTCGATTAAGGGCACCTTAATCGACAGAAATCCCATCATCAGCGCCTTACGCTCCTTCGACTTGCGCTTGGTCAGACGGTCAAAGAGGCTTTCCTCTGAAGGCTGGGCGTCGTACTGTAAGAGGTTTGAGAGATTGAGCTGACCCAAGAGCTGCACCACCTCTTCTTGTGTCAGCGCCCGCTCAGGGTCTGCCGAGATCGATGCCTCCCAGACCTCTTCCACGGTCTGTTGCCCATTAAGCCGCGACAAGAAATGATAGGCATCGGGAGAGACCCGATACCAGTCGCTGCTTAGACGGTCATGCAGAATGACCCAGCCCTGCCCCTGAAACGACTGCCGATGGGCAGCCACACTGCCGCGAAGACAGACACGCACCGTGGCAACGCGATGCCACGAGTCGCTAAAGGTTCGGCCGCTGGCTTCTTCGAGGCTCATATCCAGAACATCTCGCGTAAGAAACGTACCGTGCGATGGGTCATCACCCAGAGCAGGCTATGTTCACCGGCATCCAGCTTGGCGGTTCCCGCCATGCCCGGTCGCCACCAGTCAGCAGGAGGATCCTGCACCACTGCGCGGGCGAGGTAGACATTGCGCCCTTCCTGGGTGACGGCAACGGGATCAATACGATCGATGACCAGCTGAAACTTCTGTTCTGGTCGCCCTACCAGCGCAAACTCGCCCGATGTGCCCTTCGTAATCTCGTGGATATCAGACTGATCAATTTCAAGCTCCAGATAGGTTTCATCGGACTGGGTGAGCTTTAAGAGCAGGTCTCCCTTACGCACCGGCGAGCCGAGATTCTTTTTTAACTCCCCCTCAACCACAACGCCCGCATAGGGCGCGAGCACCCTGGCAT
>JBEDFV010000251.1:0-10600 GCA_041175005.1 Pseudomonadota bacterium | reverse complement strand
TGCGCAAGAACTCGCGGTAGGCGAGCTTGATCATGATCACCAGACGAATCATCTTGATGCCGCCCCCCGTGGATCCCGAGCTCGTTGCAAAGGCACAGAGAAAGATCATGAGCCAGGGCACGAAATGGGGCCACTGAGAATAGTCTTCTGTGGCGTATCCGGTGGTGGTCACAATCGACACGACATTAAATGCCGAGACCCGCAAGGCCTCAAAAAATGACGGATAGACGCCCCGTAGCCATAAAACAAGGGTGACAAAAAAGACCCCAAAGACCAGGGTCATCAGATAATAACGGGCCTCTGGGCAGTCACGATACGGTCGACCCGACATCCGGCGCATGGCCGAAAAATGAATAGCGAAGTTCACCCCGGAGAGCACCATAAAGACAATGGCCACGGCCTCGATCAGCGGACTGTTGAAGTAGCCAATACTCGCATCATGGCTCGAAAGGCCCCCGATCGATACGGTACTACCCATATGGACCAAGGCATCAAACCAGTCCATGCCCGCAAGCCAGTACGCAGAAAAGCAAAGCAGCGAGAAGAGCAGATAGATACCCCAGAGACCCTGTGCGGTTTCTGTAATACGCGGGGTCAGTTTGTTGTCCTTTGAGGGGCCTGAGATTTCCGCCTTAAAGAGTTGCATACCGCCAACCCCCAAGAGCGGGAGAATCGCCACGGCCAGAATAATAATGCCCATGCCCCCCAGCCACTGCAAAAAGCTGCGCCACAACAAGATAGACCGTGGCATGGCATCTAGACCCGTAAGCACGGTGGCGCCTGTCGTTGTGAGGGCCGAAATACCCTCAAAAAAGGCCTGGCTAAACCGCAAGTCGGGCAAATAAAACCAGATAGGCAGGCCCGCAAAACTCGCCAGAACCAACCAGACCAAAGCGGCCAAGAGAAATCCATCACGTGGCTTGAGATCGCGAGACGACACACGGGTGGTCATCAGCCCCAAAAGCCCCACCGATAGGGTGATCACGGCGGCCTGGAGAAACGCATCAAAGGCGGGATCGGGCCCAAAATAGGCAAAGGCCAATGGAAGACTAAATGTCAGCCCAAAAAGGCTCACCAACAGAGACAGGATATTGAGAACAACCCGAAACGACGAGGCAGTAGACTTCAAAAGAACCCTGCAGAAACCTGAAAGAGTTTTTCTACTTTGGGAATCATCTTGCGATTGGTGACAAACACAATCAGATGGTCGTCCCGCGCAATCACCGTATCGTGATGGGCCATCAAGACCTCCGAGGCCTCGGCCTGACCCCGAACAATCGCACCAATCGATGCCCCCTTGGGCAACGCAATATCTTCAATGCGCCGCCCCACGACCTTAGAAGTCTTTTCATCCCCATGCACCACAATCTCGAGCACCTCGGCAGCCCCGCGGCGCAGTGTATGCACCGCCGCAATATCGCCCCTGCGGACATACCGAAGGAGTTCCCCTAGCGTGGTGTGGGACGGTGTCAAGGCAATATCGATCTCGCCGCCCTCCATGAGCTCGGCATAGGCCTTACGATTAATCAATGCCAAGACCCGTCGCGCCCCAAGGCGCTTAGCGAGCAGGGCGGCCATGATGTTGTTCTCGTCGTCGTTGGTAAGCGCCAAGAAGAGATCCATACTCGCCACATTCTCTTCTTCGAGCAGGGTCTCGTCGGTCGCATCGCCGTGCAGCACCAAGGCCTTGCCGTTAAGGTCTTGGGCGAGCTTCTCACAACGTGCGGCATTACTCTCGATTATTTTGGACAGGACATCATCGGAGATCGCCTGGGCAAGCCGCTTTCCGACATTGCCTCCGCCGACAATCATCACCCGTCGTACGGGCTTATCAATCTGATGCAGCTCCTGGGTTACCCGGCGAATATGCTCAGCCGCCGCCAGAAAAAATACCTCGTCGCCTGCCTCAATGTAGGTATTGCCCTCTGGAAGGATCGCCCTGCCTTTACGGAAAATCGCCACAACCCGACTATCGATATCCGGCAGATGCTGGCGCAGGTCTTTGATGGGATGCGACACCATGGGGCTGCCCACATCTGCACGGACGGCCAGTAGCCCCACCCGCCCGTGGGCAAACTCCAGAACCTGTAGGGCCTCGGGTATCTCGATTAACTTTTTTAAATAGTCGGTGACGGTACCCTCAGGGCTAATCGCCACATCAACCGCAAAACCCTCCGGCGTTAAGAGCTCGGGGTGCTGCATCCACTGGGCAGAACGTACACGGGCAATGCGCTGAGGCACATTAAAACAACGATGCGCCAGCTGACAGGCCACGAGATTGACCTCGTCGTGGGTGGTCACCGCAATCAGGATATCGGTGTCTTCGATTCCGGCGGCCTGCAAGACTTCTAAGTTAGTGGCGGTGCCCTGCACGGTGCGCAGGTCGAAACGTTCTTGCAGCTCCGACAGAAGTTCTGCGCTGGTGTCCACCACGGTGATGTCATTTCTTTCTTGCACCAGCATCTCGGCAAGTCCAGAACCCACACGACCTGCACCGAGAATCAGAATTCTCATACCAGGGATTTTCTTGGCGCCGGGCGGGAGGACTCCATGCCAAGCTGCTTAATCTTTCGGTACAGATGGGTGCGTTCTAGGCCAGACTGCTCCGCCAATCGGGTCATGCTGCCACCCTGCTTCGCAAGCTGGTATTCAAGATAAATTCTTTCAAAGGCATCGCGCGCATCGCGTAAAGGCTGCTCTAGCGAGATGGCCAGCAAGGCCTCCTGCGCCCGCTCCTTAGGGTCTGGTATGTCTTCTTCGGCCTCTTCGAGTGTTGCGCGCAACGGCGGCTGCTGGGTACTGGCGAGCGCCTGCTGCCACGCCTTCTGCGCCTGTGCGCGGGCCAGGGCAGCCTGCACCGTTTTCAAAAGCCGCGCCAAGGCGATGGGCTTTTCAAGAAAATCAAAGGCGCCAATGCGGGTGGCCTCTACCGCCGTCTCGATAGTGGCATGGCCCGACATCATGATGACGGGCATGGTTAAGAGGCCCTGGGCAGACCACTCTTTTAGGAGCGTCACACCGTCGGTGTCAGGCATCCAGATATCCAGAAGCACCAGATCAAAGCGCTTTAGTTGTCGGGCGGATCGGGCCTGGGCGGCATTGGCCGCAAGCATTACACCATGGCCCTCGTCTTCAAGAACCTCGAGAAGAAGCTCTCGTACCCCGAGCTCGTCATCAACAATCAGAATGTCAGACATAACGAGAATTTTCCGAGACCGAGGGCCGATATGCAAATTCAAGTTCAACCGACACGCCTAAGATCGCGCCGTGGGCATCCGTACGATTCTTCACCGTAATAGCCGCCTGATTTTCTTCCATAATCTTCTTCACAATCGCCAGCCCCAGCCCGGTGCCCTTGGGCTTTGTGGTGACGTAAGGTTCAAATACCCGGTGAATAATCCCCGGGGACAAGCCCGGGCCGTTGTCCTCAACCCGAACACGACAGACTTCTGGGCCACCGTCCGGGCGCACCCTCTGGCAGATAATCACGATCTGACCAGAGGCCTGATTTTCTACTGCGTCCTGCGCATTCTGCACCAAATTATGAACCACCTGGATGAGCTGGCCACGGTCAGCCCAGACCCAGCAGGCTGGGCTCTCAATCTGGGCCTGAATCCGAGGATCGGACGCATAGAGACCCATGACCTCCTGAATCAAGATTGAGAGGTCAACGTAATCTGGCTGCGCGGCAGGCAGACGCGCATAGTTTCGAAACTCGTCCACCAGCGCCTTGAGGCCATTGACCTGGTCCACAATCGTAGTGCAAGACTTCTGCAGCAGCTCGCGATCCGCCGGCAGTAGTTTGTCGAGAAGCCTGCGCTCCATACGCTCTGCAGAGAGCTGAATCGGCGTCAACGGGTTTTTGATTTCATGGGCCATCCGGCGGGCAATATCCGACCAGGCACGAACACGCTCCGCAGCCATTAGCGCACTAATGTCGTCGAAGACCAGCACATAAAGGGGCGGGGCATCCACCACAGGATTGGGAAGCCGCGAAATGTTAATGAGCAGAGAGGTGGTGGCGCCATCGGCGCCCTGAACATTGTGTTGCTGCTGGTCTTCGCTGACACGGGCCATGGCAGAGATGAGATCTGAGGCAACACCCGTGAGCACGGGCAATGCGTGTAAGGGGGTGCCCAAGGCCTCAGAGAGTGCCTGCCGAAGCAGACGTTCTGCCCCCGGATTAAACTGGGTAAGCCGCCAATCTTGATCGAAAACCAGCACCCCTGCAGAAATATGCGAGAGGACCTGCTCAAGGAATCGACTGGAGGCCTCTCGCTTTTGTTGATTTTCAATCGCAAGCCGCTTGGCCTCTTCGAGCTGCCCCGTCATGTCATTGAAAGAACGCACAAGATCATTGAGTTCATGGTCGGTACTGTCTTCTCGAATCCTGGGATAGTCACCGCCCGCCACCTGACGCGTAGCGCGCTCTAGCGATCGCAGGGGGCCTGCGAGCCATGCACTCAGGAGCACGGCCGTGAGCAACGCACCAAAGAGGGCAAGCAGCAAGGCGAAACTTAAGGTAACCCCATAGATCTTTCGAATGCCGTCTTTGCCGAGCGCGAGCTGACGATAGTCACTGTAGCCCTGATTAAGTAAATCAATGTTCTGTGCCAAGGCGTCCGGCACGGGTTCGCGCCACTGCACGAAACGTACCTGATCAAGACCCGGCTCAGGTCGAATAGACAAGACAATGGCCCGGACCTGCAGGGCCCAGTCCGGTCCGTCGTTTCGCGGCTCAATAATGACAAACTGTCGTGACACCCGGGCACGCTCGAGGGCCTCTGGCGAGGGCATATCGGGAACCAGACGAAAGAGCGAAGCAGACCGAATCGCCAGGGCCCGGCCCTTAAGATTCAAGACCAAGACTTCTAGCCCCTCACGGCCCAAGGTGGCCGTCTCGATAGCCTCATTGAGATTTTCATCAGCCACAGACTCTAAGGAGACGCCCAGGCGCCGGGCCTGAGAAAGCGTCTCAAGCTGTATGGCCTCCAGCGTGGCACGGCCTAGCGCACTGCCCGAATCCAGAGCCCGCTCAACCCCCTGAGAAAACCAGCTATCAATCGACCGGGCAAGAAACTGCACCGAGACCAACGAGACCAGTACCACAGGAATAATGCCCATCGCAGCAAAGGCCAGGGCCAGTCGCACCATCAACCGGGACCCAAATACGCGCGCACGATGGCGACGTACCGCACGGACGACGACCCAAGAGACCAGACCCGCCATAGCAAGAACGACCACCAGATTGGCGGCCACCAGCCAGGAATAAAAACTGTCTACCCGACTCTCATTGCCCGAGGCCATCGACAAGAGCGCGAGAATCCCCGCCGCCATCGCAAAGACCAGAAGCAGAGAGAGTCGCAGCAGGAAGCTCATGAAAGGCCTTGCCCAGTAGATGCGGGTAGCTGCGCAGCGCCTGAGGCAGAGACGACCGGCACCCAGCCCGTTGAGAGATTCCAGTCAGAGGTTGTGAAGGCACTGATTTGTAGCGGCTTTGGCAGAGCCGTTTTGTCTAAACGCAGACGCAGGCTGAGATCAAGTCCCTCAAAGTTCTGCTCGGCCGGTGCTACCTGCCAGCCGCGAACCACCAGGCAATGACGCAGCGCCTCAGTAAGGTCAATGAAGGTCTGCGGCGCACTTCCATCAAGGCGTACCCGAAAAAGCCGTGTAATCGGATGAAATGTCAGTAAGGCCACGCGCCGATGTTCATAGACATTTTCTCTAAACCAGAAAAAGTGCCGGCGCTGCGCGCGAAAGACAGACTCAAATTGCAGAGTCACCCCCCGTTCAATGGCCGCAACCAGCGCCAGACTCAAGGAGACATTCACATTGCCGGAGAGCACCCATTGTCCCTCTGGGTTGCGGGTGAGGTGGGCATCGCCCAGGGTAAGGCTGGCCACAGGGGTTTCTGTCGGCGATGGGGCGCTCTCCGAGCCCAATGCCTGGGCGGCACGGGAGCCCAAAAACACACATGCCAACGACCATCCAGAGCAGCGCACAAGTCGACCCAGAAACGCCCGTCGGGACATGTCAGATCAGCCGTTTTTCCAACCGGGCATAAAAGAAGCCATCGCCCGAGACACAGAAGGTTGGGTCATCCCGATAGTATGGAAGAATCTGGCCCGGCGCGGGCTTACGCAGCGCATCGGGGGTCCGTGCGAGGAACTGAAGAATCTGCGCTTCGCCTTCCTGCGGAAAAACCGAGCAGGTGATGTAGAGAAGCTGGCCCCCCGGACGCAGCACCTGCCAAAGCCGATCCAGCAACAGCGACTGCAATGCCACGAGGCTATCCACCTGGGCCTGATGACGCACCCAGGCACTCTCCGGATGGCGCCGCACCACGCCGGAGCCCGAACAGGGCGCATCCAAGACCACATGGTCATAAACCGCCGGGAGGCCCTCAGGCCACGACGCCTGGGACAGATCGGCCGCAAAAGGGTGAACCTGTCCTCCCCCTAAATAATGCCGAATGCGCGTCCATTCTTTTTCAAGGCGCGCTAAGCGTTGCCTGGAGACATCCACCGCCCAGATATGCACGCCGGGCTGCTCAGAGAGCAGAAAGGTCTTACCCCCGGGCGCTGCACAGGCATCTAAAACGCAATCGCCTGCACGTAAGGGCAGGAGACCGGCGGCCCGCTGGGCCGAACTGTCTTGCACCCGAAAGACCCCTTCGGCAAAGCCCGGGATGTCCTCTACCGCCGCGGCAGGCGCCACCAAAACGGTCTTATCCGCGACCCAAGACAGACGGTGCCCACGGGCCTGAAGCAAGGCTGTCCAGTCGTGCCGCTGACTTGCAGGGGCAAGATACCGCAGCACGAAGGCAGGGGGGGTGAAGACCGACCGACAATGGGCCGCATAGACTTCGTCACCCGCCTGCTTTAGCCGCTGCCAGTACCAGTCCGGGGCGTTTGCCTGGGCAACGGGCGCCCTCAGATCCTCTTGCGCAGCAAGCGGGTCTGCAAAGACACGTCGCAGAATCGCATTCACAAAAGATGCTGCCTTGATACCCCCGAGATGGCGGGCGGCCTCAACGGCCTGGCTGACCACGATAGGGCTTGGCCGATACCCCCGCTCAATGCATGAAAAGGCCACGGCCAACAAGGCCTGGAGTTCAGGGGCAGGGCCTCTTTTTGAGAGGCGGCCAAGCCGCACCATGGTAAGCCCCCAGGCACGCAGGCCATATGCCGCAAGATCCGAGACCGCCGCGGTCTGAGACACAGGCACGCCACGCAGGCCCGAAGGGCGCTGGGCCGCAAGCAGGTGAAGGACGGCCCGACTCGCCTGCACCATCTGCCGCCACAGGGGCGGCGATGGATCAGAGGATTCTTTCTGAATTAGCCTTGACGTCGCCACTGCAGGGCAAACTGCCGAAGGCGATCAATTCTGTCCTCTGTAGCCGGATGGGTGGAAAACAGGCCGGCGACTCCGCGGCCCGACAGGGGATTCATAATCATCATCTGGGCGGTTTCAGGATGGCGCTCTGCAGCCGGAAATGCCATACCTCGGGCGTAGTGATCGATCTTCTGCAACGCGCTTGCCAAGGCCTCCGGATCCCCGGATATTTCTGCGCCCCCCCTATCGGCCTCAAACTCTCGAGCTCGAGAGATCGCCATTTGAATCAGGCTCGCAGCCAGTGGGGCCAGAATCATCACGGCAATGCTCACCACCGGATTGGCCGGCCGCCCCTCTGCATCTCGGCCCCCAAAGATCAAGGCAAAATTTGCAATGGCCGAGATGGCCCCAGCCATCGTGGCCGAAATAGTGGAAATCAGAATGTCTCGATGCAGAACATGGGCAAGTTCGTGGGCCATCACGCCGCGGGTCTCGCGGGCCGATAGCAGTCGCAAGAGCCCCGTGGTTGCCGCCACGGCCGCATTCTCTGGATTTCGGCCAGTAGCAAAGGCATTGGGCGCCTCTTCATCGATAATATAGACCCGGGGCATGGGCATCGCGGCATTCTTGGCAAGGGCCTCAACCATGGTGTAGAACTCTGGCGCCGTCTGGGCATCGACCTCGCGGGCGTTATACATCCTTAAGACCATGCGGTCGGAAAACCAATACGCCCCAAAATTCATCACCCCTGCAAACACCAGCGCCAGCAGCATGCCGGACTGGCCCCCAAGCGCCGCCCCCAGCATGCCAAATAAGGCAACAATGGCTGCCATCAAGACGGCTGTCTTTACCCAGTTAAACATGGTCTTTTTGCTCCTGTAATAGATCACCCAACAGTTCACCGGGTTCGATCCGATAGCCGCGACAAAATTCCATAGCCGGTAGCCGTTTTCCGCCCGCCTGTTGAAGCCAGCCAAGCGCAATGGCGCCTGTCTCGCAGGCTACGACCAGACCCTGTTGCCCTTGTGGCAGGGACAGAATTTCGCCTGGGCGGCCCCAGATGCCTACAGACTCTCGCACCGAAACGCCGCCACATTTTAGGGCCAGCCCTCTGTGCATACACCGTGCGGAGGGTAATGGATCTAATGCCCGAATTTGACCAAAGACGGTCAAGGCGGGGGCGGCAAATCGTACCCACTGGTCTTGTGCTGAGAGTTTGTGTGCATATAAAACGCCCACAGACGACTGCGGGCGAGGACTGCGATGGCCAAAGGGCCATTCGAGGAAAAAATCCTGCAAGACCTCCGAGCCGAGATCAATCAGGGTCTCATAGAGGGTGCCAAAGGTGTCCGCAGTCGTAATAGGGGTGGCGCGCTGCGCCCAGACGGGGCCTGTGTCTAGACCTTCTTCCATCTGCATCAGACAGACCCCGGTCTCTGGATCATTGGCTTGCAGGGCCCGTTGAATAGGGGCCGCCCCGCGCCAACGTGGAAGAAGCGATGCATGCAGATTCAGGCAGCCATGCCGCGGCAATGCAAGCACAGCGCGCGGCAAGAGGAGGCCATATGCAACCACCAACAAGAGATCGGGCTTCTGCTGGGCCAGCCAGGCCTGCGCCTGAGCGCCCTCTGGGTCCGACACGGACAGCTTTGCGGGAGTGGAGACAGGAATGCCATGGGCCGCAGCCACATTCTGTACCGGGGAGGGCTGAATCTTCTGGCCCCGCCCCTGCGGACGGCCAGGCTGGGTAAGCACCCCCACCCAGTCCACCATCTGTAACCTGGGGTCATCGAGCAGTCTACCGAAGATCTGCGCCGCAAAATCCGGGGTGCCCGCAAAGGCAAGACGCAGTCTAGCCAATGCGCGCCGTCAGTCGAGACAGTGTCTCTAAGGCCCCGGCCGAAAGACCCGCCTCCTCAGGCTGCGGCAAAGCGCCGTCTCGCTCAGCCTTTACAAGCTTATTGGTAATGCGGCCCTGCTTTAGCCGAGAGAGGTAGTCTACAAAGACCTTACCGTTGAGGTGATCAAGCTCATGCTGAATACACACCGACAACAATCCCTCCGCCGTAAACTGCACCGGCCTGCCTTCTTCGTCTAATGCGCGGACCGCAATCCGGTCTGGGCGTGTGACCTCATCATAGATGCCTGGCACAGACAGACACCCCTCCTGATGGGTCTTCGTCTCTTCGCCCAGAGCCGCAACTTCTGGGTTGATCAAAACCCGTAAGTCATCTTGGGTCTCTGAGACATCAACCACGATGACGCGATGATGGGCATTGACTTGGGTGGCAGCAAGCCCAATCCCGGGGGCGGCATACATGGTATGGGCCATATCGCAAATCAGCCGACGAATGGCCGCATCGACGGCAACTACAGGCTTTGCCACCGTGCGCAGACGTGGGTCGGGATAGTGAAGCAGGGGCAGGATTGCCATGAACAATAAGGTGCGTGTCGAGAGGGTTGTCAATCAGGTAAAGGCGTCTTTTTTACCTGAGTCAATCAATGAGACGACCTATAGTACAAAACTTTTCGCCGCCTACTCTCGGGGTCTTTCTTCTCTGAAAGGCCACGACATGCATACCGACTCTGCTGATTCCACAAAGAAGGCTCAGAGCTTCCACACCACCCAGACCGTACCAATGAGCGCACTGACAGACGCTGGTGTCCCAATCGCATCCATGCACCCCCCCCTGCGGGTGCTCTATGGTCGCGGCAACCTCTCCCTCTTACAGAAGCCTTGTCTGGCGATCGTGGGCAGCCGACGGGCCAGTGCACAGGGGGTGCAGGATGCCTTCTGGTTTGCTACAGAGGCCGCGCGGGCCGGACTGGTAATCGTCAGCGGCCTAGCGGTGGGGATTGATGCGGCAGCCCACCGGGGGGCGCTCAGCATGCCCGAGGGCGCCACGATTGCCGTGCTTGCACACGGACTCGATCAGATCTATCCGCCCCGGCATCAGGCGCTGAGCCTAGAGATTCTAAGCCGCGGCGGCCTGCTGCTGAGTGAGTATCCCGATGGCACGCCTGCACAGCCGTTTCAGTTCATCCATCGTAATCGTATTATTGCGGGCCTGAGTCGTGCGGTCTGTGTGATGGAGGCCGGACACGGCAGTGGGTCCTTAATTACCGCATTCAATGCGCTGGAGTTTGGCCGAGATGTCTTTGCCATGCCAGGATCGATACATGCCCCGTTGTCTGCCGGGGCCCATCAACTCATTCGACAAGGCGCGGGCCTTGTGACCAGCCCTGAGGATCTACTACTCGATAT
>JBEDFV010000250.1:0-3304 GCA_041175005.1 Pseudomonadota bacterium | reverse complement strand
ATCCAAGATGAGGGGGATTGAGTCCGTCGGCCAGCGAAAGACGATAGGCACGAAAGGCGGGAAGAAGCCCAGCGAAGACCGCCGCCAACAACAGACCAGACAAGAGGGCCAGAGATGTCATTGAGGGTAGGCCTAAGTGAACAGAAAGACCAAACTCTAGCCGCAGCCAATCGGAAAGCATCCATAGACCCAGCTGGTGCAGCACGAGACCCACGATAATACCGGCAAGGCCCACCCAGAATGACTCTGCAAGAGCCAGTACCATGAGGCCCCGAGGCGACATACCCAGAGCCCGCAAGACCGCCAATTCGCGACGTCGTCCTGACATCGAGACCATCAGTACCGCCGCAATCGATAAAAGCCCCGTAAGCGCCACCATGGCCGTAAGCAGGGTGAGCGTATTCTCGATCAGCGCAATGGACTGCCAGAGTTCGTCTAAGGTCACGCCCGGCATCACTGCCATGAGTGCGGGGCCCGGTAAGGCCTCAATGGCATCGCGGGCCTGAAAAATCTGCAGCCGCGACTGCAGGCCAACCAAGAGCGCGGTATAGGACTGCGGCTGGAGGACACTGAGGTCTATGGTGCGCGCCACACCGTTCGAACCAGAAGAGAGGCCCGCGCGCCCGCTACCCAAGGAGATTCCGGGCCGAAACCCCGAGAAGGCGCCCTGGCCCCAGCCTTGATGCAGGGCTTCAAAGCCCTGTACCGAAATGATCACGGCCCGATCAATCGGCGCGCCTGTGGGCGCAAGAATGCCCACCAGCGTAAAGGGCTGATCCGCATGGTCTTGATCCAATGCATTGCCTGCTCCATGCGTTACCACCAGGCGATCCCCGAGTGCATGACCGAAGCGCTGAGCCACCTGGGCACCGAGCACCACCTCATAGACCGCCCGTCTGGGATCGTCTGCAGTAGCCGCCTCATCAAAACTGCGGCCCTGGGCAAACTGCAGGGGCTGTCCCTGGGTCTTCAACTGCCCAAAAAGCAGCGGGGTGGTACCCCAGACGGCAAAGCCCCGATAGCTGTCACCGAGTTGTAGCGGAATCGCCCAGTCAACCATGGGAAGGCTGCGTACCTGGTCGAGCACCTGGGCATCGATATTGCGGGTCGGACGGCCGAGTTGAAAAAGGCTGTAGAGCAAAAGATCGGTGGCACTGCCACGCGGCCCGACAATGAGATCGACCCCGCCCACCGCCTGAGAGAAGCTCGCCCGGGCATCGGTGCGCACCTGCTGCACGGTCAGGAGTAAGGCTGCAGACAGGCCAATCGAGAAGACCACCATCGATAGGGCGAGCCGCCGAGACTGCGCACTCTGCCAGAAAAATCGCAGCCAAAAGCCCATTAGTCGTTGGCCCCTGTGGCACCGAGCCAGAGCTGCTGATCAAAGGCCTCTGCCATACGCGCATCATGGCTCACCATGACCAGGGTGGTCTTCTGCGCATGCGCAAGCCCGAGAAAAAGCCGAAGAAATGCCTCACGATTCTGATCATCCAGCGCCGAGGTGGGCTCATCGGCAATCACGAGGCGCGGTGCGCCAATGAAGGCCCGCGCTGCGGCCACCCGTTGCTGCTGTCCGACCGAAAGCTGATGGGCCGGAAGCGGCCAGAGGGTGGCGGGAATATCGAGTTGACGCAGAAGTGCTTCGGCCTGCTGCAACAGGCCTCCAGCCTGCGCCTTGGCCTGTGCGGCACGTTGGGCGAACAACCGCCCCGGGAGACAGACATTGTCCATCACCGAGAGATAGGGCAAGAGATTGAACTGCTGAAAGACCACCCCCATGGCTGCACCACGAAGGGCGTCCCGAGCTGGGCCTGAGAGTACGTGCAACGGTGCGCCCAAGACCCAGCATGCGCCATGGGTCGGCTGCATGACACCCGCCAAGAGACCCAGCAACGATGACTTTCCCGATCCACTCTGTCCACCCACAAAGAGCGTTCTGCCGCGATCGACCGAGAGGGCAGGAACATGCAGCAGCGACGACTGCCCCGGCCACGCAAAGCGCAGATCGTCTAGGCAGATGGCGAGGCCCGATGATGGACTCGCCGCGGTGGGGACATTCTGAGAAGTCGGAGACATGAGAAGACGGTAGCAGACCGGGCAGACACTACCGCAAAAAGGAGGAAAATCCCCTTGACTCACCCCTAGGGAATGACAATGACAACGCCCTTTCGTCCCGGCTTCGATACCCTGGCCTTACACGCTGGCGCCACGCCTGACCCCGCCACAGGTGCCCGCGCCGTACCCATTCATCTCACCACCTCGTTTGTCTTTGAATCGGCGGATCAGGCGGCAGCTCTCTTTAACCTCGAGCAGTCGGGTCATGTCTATTCCCGGATTTCCAACCCCACTACGGCCGTACTCGAAGAACGTATTGCTGCGCTCGACCATGGGGTTGCCGGTATTGCCACGGCCAGCGGGCAGGCGGCCCTGCACCTGGCCATCACCACCCTACTTAGTGCGGGCGATCATATCGTGGCCAGTGCGGCGCTCTACGGGGGCTCGCACAATCTCTTGCGTTATACCCTGCCCCGCTTCGGAATCGAGACAAGTTTTGTGCCCCCGGGAGACCTCCAGGCCTGGCAGGCGGCGATTCGGCCCACCACGCGTCTGCTCTTCGGCGAGACATTAGGAAACCCTGGTATTGATGTGCTCGATATTCCCTCGCTCGGAGAACTTGCCGCATCCCGCCGACTCGTCCTGCTCGTCGATGCCACCCTGACCACCCCCTGGCTGCTGCAGCCCCTGGACCATGGCGCCCATCTGGTCTTCCATTCGGCCACGAAGTTTCTCTCCGGACACGGTACCGTGATTGGCGGTCTGGTGGTCGATGGCGGGCAGTTCGACTATGAGGCCGCGGGACAACACTACCCCACGCTTACGCAGCCGTATGCGGGCTTTCACAATATGGTCTTCACGGAAGAAAGCACCGTCGGGGCGTTTTCGCTACGGGCCCGTCGCGAGGGCCTGCGCGACTTCGGGGCCTGTATGAGCCCACACACCGCATGGCTCATTCTTCAGGGGCTTGAGACACTGCCCCTACGAATGGCGCGTCATATGAGCAACACCGAGCGGGTTGTCGAATTTCTATTAAGCCACCCCTTTGTGGCCTCGGTGCGCCACCCTATGGTGGAGAGCCACCCGGGATATCGTCTGGCGCAAAATCTCTTGCCCCGCGGGGCAGGCGCTGTGCTGAGCTTTGACATGAAGGGCAGCCGAGAACAGGGGAAGGCCTTCATCGATGCGCTGGGACTCTTCTCGCATCTGGCCAATGTGGGGGACTGCCGATCGCTGGTCATTCATCCGG
>JBEDFV010000249.1:0-3175 GCA_041175005.1 Pseudomonadota bacterium | reverse complement strand
AGACCATGCGGCTGTGGCGCGGTGGGCCGTGGAAGACTGCCTGCACAAGGCCGCTGCGGCCTTTCGTGGGGTGCTTGCCAACTTCCCGAACCGGGCCTTGGCAGTGGTGCTTCGGGCTGCGATTTTTCCTTTCGGGCTGCGTCAACAGCCGCCGACCGATCGGCTCGGGGGCGCGGCTGCGCGCGCACTCACCCAGCCCGGTGAGACCCGCGATGCCCTAACCCGCATCTGTTTCCTACCAGAGTCCGTGCATGAACCACTGGGGGCGCTAGAAGCTGCGCTTCAGGCCGCAATCGCCTGTGAGCCCATCGATGCCAAGATCCGTGCGGCCGAAAAGGCGGGAGTATTCGCGGGCGACCCGCAGGGCAATGTGCGGGATCTACCAACGCTCGCACGCGATCGGGGAGTCATCTCCACTGCCGAATGGCAGGCACTCACCGAGCGCGATGCGCTTCGCGATCGGGTGATTCACGTCGATGATTTCCCGTTTGCAATTCGTCAATCCGACAGCGCCTCCCAACATGACGAGGCAGCACGGCCCGCCGGTCGGCCTTCCGGCGAACCCAATGGGCCCACCCTGCTTGCGCAAGACAGCGGCCCCGACGCTAACCGAAAGGTAGCCTGAGTATGGCTGCAATGGCACCAGTCTATGTTGTAGACGGGACGCGAACCCCCTTCTTAAAGGCCCGGGGTGGGCCCGGGCCTTTTAGCGCCTCCGATCTGGCGACGCAGGCGGGCCGTGCCTTACTCATGCGTCAGCCGATTGCCCCGGGCGACCTCTCGGAGGTCATTCTTGGCTGTGCCGCACCGGCCCCTGACGAGGTGAACATCGGCCGCGTGGTGGCGCTGCGTATGGGCTGTGGCGAAAAGGTGCCGGGATTTACCGTGATGCGTAACTGTGCCTCAGGGCTACAGGCAATCGACTCGGGTGTTGCCAATATTCAACGCGGCCGGGCGTCGCTCGTCTTAGCGGGAGGCGTCGATGCCTTGTCGCGCACCCCGCTGCTCTACAACGACACGATGGTGCGCTGGTTTTCTGCCATGGCCACGAAGAAGACCATGAGCGCCAGGCTTGGGCACTTTCTGCGCCTGCCCGTGGGGGCGGCCCTGCAGCCCGTGATTGCAATTCTTAAGGGGCTTACCGACCCGGTGGTCGGGCTCTCTATGGGCCAGACCGCTGAGAACCTGGCCTACCGCTTTGGCATCACCCGCCAGGAAATGGATGCCTATGCCAATCGCAGCCATCAGCGGGTGGTGCAGGCCCGTGCCCAGGGATTCTTCGCCCGCGAGTTGGTGCCGATTGTCGACCACCGGGGCAAGGTCTACAACGAAGACGATGGCGTGCGTAGCGATTCCACCGAAGAGGGTCTTGCGCGGTTGCGACCGGTCTTTGACAAGCCCTACGGAAACATCACGGCGGGCAATAGCTCACAGGTCACCGACGGAGCGGCCTGGGTGCTTTTGGCCTCCGAAGAGGCGGTTGCGAAGTATGGGCTCTCCCCCATCGCCCGCATCGTCGATCTACACTGGGCAGGGCTTGATCCTGCCGAGATGGGGCTGGGGCCGGTACATGCCGCAACGCCACTTCTCACACGGCATGGGCTAGGGCTGCACGACATCGACCAGTGGGAGATCAACGAGGCCTTTGCCGCCCAGGTGCTTGGCTGCCTGCGGGCCTGGCAAGATGCCGCTTATTGTGAGAAGCAGCTTGGCGTTGCCGCGCTGGGTCGTCTCAACGAGGGCAGGCTCAATGTCCATGGGGGTGCTGTTGCGATTGGCCATCCGGTGGGCGCCTCGGGCACACGCATCGTTTTACACCTGGCCCACAGCCTGCACCAAAAATCCTTAGAACGCAGCGACGGCGGGCCTGCAGCCCGCGGTATGGCAGCGATTTGTATTGGCGGTGGCCTGGGGGGTGCAGCGTTATTGGAGGCTGTGCAATGAACCTTCAGCACTGGACCCTTTCACCCGACAGCCGTAACCCCGCGCTTCTCTGGGCCACGCTGCAGACGCAAGGCACTGGGCTCAATACCTTATCGGCCTCTGTGCTCGACGAACTTCGGCAGATTCTCGATCATCTCGAGAAGGCGCCGCCCGCGGGTCTGATCATTGCCTCGGGTAAAGACTCGGGCTTTGTCGCTGGCGCGGATATAGAGGAATTCAAGACCCTTACAACACCCGAAAAAGCGATTGCATTGGTCGAGCGAGGCTGGAGTCTTTTTAATCGACTGGCAGCAGTACCCTACCCCACGCTCGCACTTATCAAAGGTGTCTGTCTGGGTGGTGGGCTCGAGCTCTCGCTGGCCTGTCGCTACCGCATTGCCGTCGATACCCCAGGCACCCGCCTGGGGCTGCCCGAAGTGTTACTAGGCATCGTGCCGGCCTGGGGCGGGATGCGACGGCTGCCCAGACTCATCGGCCCACAGGCCGCCTTAGACATGATGCTCACGGCCAAAAGCCTAGATGCGCGCCGCGCAAAAAAGATGGGCCTGGTTGATCTGGCCGTAGCACCCCGCGTCATGCACGACTCGGCGCGTGGACTGGTCTTATCGGGAAGGCCCACCGCACGGGCCTCGGGGTTGAAGGCCCTAATGAACCTGGGTCCGATGCGACCCCTCGTAGCCCAGTTGGCCCGCAAACAAGTGGCGCGCAAAGCACGGCAAGACCATTACCCGGCACCCTTTGCGCTGATCGACCTCTGGCAGAAGACTGATGGTGATGCCTCAAAGGCCCCGGTGCTCCTCGATCAGATCGTGCGGTCTCCCACCGCGAGGAATTTGGTACGGGTGTTTTTTCTGCAAGAGCGTCTAAAAGGGCTGGGCAAGGTGCAGGCCGAAGGCGGGGAATCCGCTACCCAGACGCCTACCCATATTCATGTCATCGGTGCGGGCACGATGGGTGGTGACATTGCCGCCTGGTGTGCCCTGCGCGGGTTGAAGGTGACCCTGCAAGACCAAGGCATCGACAGCATACAGCCTGCCCTTGCCCGGGCGCAGAGTTTATTTGCCAAGCGCCTACGTGACCCTTACGCGCGGCGCGCCGCAGAAGACCGCCTGATGCCCGACCCCGAGGGTTACGGAATAGCCCATGCCGACCTGGTGCTTGAGGCCATCTTTGAAGATCTTGGCGCCAAGCATGCCCTTCTAAAGGACATTGAGAAACGCGCCCAACCCGA
>JBEDFV010000248.1:0-3132 GCA_041175005.1 Pseudomonadota bacterium | reverse complement strand
ATCAGGGGGTACTTGCGCTTGCCCAGGCCCGTGCCCTGCCCGATGACCTGGAGACCTTGTTGCAGCAGAGTCTGGTCTCCGGGTCCTCAGCACCATTTTTTCTGTTTCTCGACGGCGTCACAGATCCCCATAACCTCGGCGCGATTCTGCGCACCGCCGATGCAGCAGGGGTGGCGGCTGTCGTGGCGCCCAAAGACCATTCCGCGCCGCTGTCTGCCGTGGCCACCCGGGTGGCGGCAGGTGCTGCCGAGCAGGTGCCCTATCTGCAGGTGACAAACCTGAACCGTGCGATTGAACAGGCCCAAGATCGGGGGTATTTTGTCTGGGGTCTGGATGATGAGGCCCCGCAGACCCTCTACGCGCTGGACCTGACCGGGCCTCTGGTGCTGGTCTTGGGTGCTGAAGGGAAGGGCCTACGCCGCCTCGTACGCAGCCACTGTGACGGCCTTGTTCGCCTGCCTATGGTCGGGAGTGTCTCGAGTCTAAATGTCTCGGTGGCCTGTGGTGTGGCCTGCTACGAGCGGCTGCGCCAGGTGGCTGCACGGCCTTAGTAGGGGGGCCGGCTCAGCCGTCTCTCAATCGTCCCTCTGGCGTGCTTCTCTGCGGCGCTGTCGAAATTCCCAGGGGGGCAGAGGGGTGGCCTCTGCCCAGAGACCCCTTCCGGCGTCACGGGCCATTTTTTCGGCGCGGTCGTAGAGGCCTCTCTGCTCGTTGGTAAGATCGCTCTGGTACCGGCGAAAGAACCAGACATGGCCCTCTTCTAAGAGCTGCTGACCCAGGTCTTTGTCTGCCACCCGAATGCTCGCGAGCCATCGGCCATAGACATCTTTTTTGAGAATCGCCACCTCTAGCGGCCCTTTTTGCAGTAACGCGCTCAGCCGATCACGTGCCGGGTCTGCAAAGGGCTGGCTCTTCTCCGGCGCATCGATACCAGCGATGCGCATTTTTAGGGTCTCGCCCTCGGGGCTTCGCATGAGCATGGAGTCGCCATCAAAGACCCGTACAAGCCGGTAGCCCGATACCGATGACGGCGCATCGTTGATTGCCGTGGAATTCTCTGACCAGGCGGTAATGGCTGCCGCTATGCTTAGCGCCAGTACAACCAATAGCCGCTTTAATTTTCGAGGTGTCACGATCTTCATGAGTCCGAATCGTAAACGGTCTGTAGGCTGTGCATCCTAAGGTCGATATGGACCGCCCTCAGCCCCAACCAGAACCACAACCCCAGCGCCAGCACCAGCCTCAGCCGGACACGCGCCTCTGGGCCCGTCTTGCGCCGGGTGAGTTCTGGCCGGGCCCGGTCTTTGCACCGCCCGCAACAACGCGTCAGATTGCCTCGGCCGGACATGTTTGCTGGGCGCTGCGGTACGCCTCAGGCCTTACCTCCGAGCCGATTGGTTTTATGGCGTCCAGTATGTTTTCTGTGCTCTCGGGTACAGGGCTCATGATCCCCCCGGACCGCCAGGCAGAGAGGCAGGCAGGCGCTGCCCCGTATCTGGTCGATGCGCATCGCCTCCCTCTGCTTGAGGCCCTGCTCGCAGAGGCCCTGGGCCCTGAGGGCTGGCGTCATGAGCGATTTGTTCTGCGTGACCGTTCGGCAGGCAGTCTGCTCGATGGCGCTCGGAGGCCGCAGCCCTTGGTCCTTGAGCGCAGTCTTTTTCGTCCATTGGGCCTTTTGTCTACTTCGGTGCAACTCACCCTCCGCACGCCGGAAGGCAAACACTGGATTGGTAAGCGTGCGGCTCATAAGCGTATTGACCCGGGGCTCTGGGATGCAGCGGCTGCCGGTGGCCTTCCGGCCCACGAGTCGGCTGCAACGGCGGTTCGCCGTGAGGCGTCAGAGGAGGCGGGGCTTTCAGAGCACCTCTTGTCTCGCATACGGTTTGTCGGCCGGGTCCGCGTCTGTCGGCTCTTGCCCGACTGTCTGCACCACGAGCAGGTCTGGGTCTTTACCGCCTCTCTACCTGCCTCCGAGCAGCCCAACCCAAGCGATGGCGAGGTCGAGGTCTTCGACTGTGTCTGGCCAGAAGAGATTCTTCGGCGCTATCGCGCAGGCCAGTTTAACCATGAGGCCGCCTGCGGCAGTCTGCTAGAGGGACTCGATCAGACTCACCCAGGCCTCGCGACGAAGTGCTAGGTGCCTACTGCGCTGAGGATTTTCTTTCTCTAGGGCACGGATCTCCGCCTCAATGGCGCATCCCGGTTCATGCTGGTGTTGGCAGTTGTAAAACCGGCAGGCGTTGCGGGCAGTAATGTCCGACCACTCGGGAAATATCTCGGCGACTTGGCTGGCGCTGAGGTGCGAGAGGCCAAACCGTTGAAAGCCAGGGGTATCGATTACCCAGGCCGGCCGGTCTGAGGCCCTCGGGGCCCAGCCATAGCCGCGGCTCACCGTCGTGGTGTGCCGTCCCGTCTGAAGCGCTTCGGAGATGGCCTGGGTCTGTGCAGAGGCCTCGGGGACCAGTCGGTTCAGAAGGCTCGACTTTCCCATGCCCGACTGCCCAATGAGGGCAAAGGTGGGTGGTGTCTCGTTGGTCTTGGCCTCTGTTGCTAGGCGTTGCATATGGTTCTCGAGCGCATCGATCCCGTTGGCAAAGTTACCCTCCTTGCAACTGATCTCACAGACGCGCACCGATGCCAACCCTGATTCCGACGCCTTGCCTTCTTCGTCCACAGGCCGGTCGTAGGCCGGAAGAAGCGCCAGCAGATGGTCGCGCGCGCGATGATGGCTCTCGGTCAGGTCTGCCTTATTCATCGCAATCACTACGGGGATAGATTCCGCCTGTAGGCTTGCCAGCACGCGCAGACTCAGGTCTGGCGAGAAGAGGGGGTGCCCGGCAATCACCAGGATCGCCAGATCGACATTGGCCGCCAGTACCTTGGTCTTGGGCCCCTCGCTACGCAGAATACGGTTGCGCTGTGGCAGCAGGTCTGAAATGAGCGGTGGGTTATGTGTCCAGTCGACAATGGCCCAGTCGCCGGCCACGGGCTTGAGATCACGCCCTTTCAGATGGGCAACAACCGGTGGGCTACCCTGGAGCCAGGCCTGGGTGCCATGTGCGCTTAAGACGCGCGATGCTGCTGGATACGGTCGACGCACGCCAGGTCTTTGTGGGTGATGCCATGGGCATC
>JBEDFV010000247.1:0-4378 GCA_041175005.1 Pseudomonadota bacterium | reverse complement strand
TGCTCTTCTCTGTGTTGGCCGGTGTGGTGGCTGTGGGATATGCCACCTTGTCCTTGCAGGCCGCTAACGCGACACCCACCCGACCGATCCTGACCGCTACCCAGGATATTCCTCCTGGGGTCAAACTCACCCCCGCCCTTGTGGCGCCGGTGGACTGGCCTGCCACCACGCCTTTGAATGGTGCCGTGGATAACCCCGAGGGGGTCTACGGACGCGTGACCGCCGCCCCGATGGTGGCGGGCGAACCCATCTTGCCCCATCGGCTCGCACCAGAAGGCAGTCGCTCCGGTCTTTCGGGCCAGATCTCCCATGGCAAGCGTGCCTTCACCATCAAAGTAAATGAGGTGGTTGGTGTGGCCGGGTTTGCCATGCCGGGCACCTATGTGGATGTGCTCGTGACGCTCCATGATCTGCCGGGGGCGCAGCAGGTGGAGGGTCCGCGATCGCGCATTGTTCTCGAACGTCTCCTGGTTCTTGCAGCCGCCCAGGAGCACACCGTGACCGATGAGCATCGTCCGAAGATTGTGGGGGCGGTCACCCTGGAGGTACGCCCTGATGAGGCAGAGCGCCTCGACCTCGCACGCAGTGTGGGCACCCTCTCCCTCGCTTTGCGTAACCCCGCCGATCTGGAGGCGGCCCCGACCGAGGGCGCACGTCTGGGTGATGTTTTGGCAGGTGCGGCCCAGGCGGAGCCTGCAGCGACAGCGTCGTCGGCGCCTCCCCCTCCAAAGATACGAGCGGTGCGACCGCCGCCCAGCGTTGAAGTCTATCGGGGCGTTCAGCGGTCGTCTCTACGTCTGCTCTGACCATTCCTCACAAAAGAAAGAATCTTATGGCTAGCCCCTTACGTTTTCGTTTTTTGTCGATGACCCCGGTGCAGATGGTCTGCCTTCTGACTGTCTCTGTGCTCTACGGGGAGCCGGTGGACGCACGTCCTCCGGAGGCCACTTCGGCGTTGTCCTCGGCCATGCTGGGCCATGCCGTGGCCAAGCAGACCGTCCAGGTTGTCTCTGGAAAGTGGTCGATGCTGAGTCTGGACGATGACTTCGATCGGGTCTCTATCGGTGATCCCGAGACCGTTGATGTGGCAATGGTCCGGCCCAAGGAGCTCTATGTGGTGGGCAAGAAGGCAGGCGCCACCAATCTTTTCGTTTGGACGAAGAAGGGACGGGTCTCGCTCTATGAGGTCGTGGTCGGTGCCGACACCTGGGGTCTGCAGAAGAAGCTGCGGGAGCTCCTTCCCTACGAGCAGATTCAGGTGCATGCGGCCGGGCCGACACTCGTGCTTACGGGAGTCATCTCAGACGCCCAACGGGTACACCAGGCGATGTCGATTGCCGAGCATTACACCGGTAAGCCCGTGATCAACATGCTGGGCCTCATGGATACCCCCCAGGTGCTTTTAGAGGTGAAGGTTGCCGAGGTCTCCAAGAGGCTCACCGACAAGCTGGGTGCCCAGATTGGGTTAAATGGGACCCGTGGCGATTTCAGCTACTCGATGCTCGGAAATTTCCTGGTGGGCGGCGCTGCGAGCATTCCGGCCGGAACGGGTGGCGCAATAAAGCTCAGCGATGGCAACGATACGCTGTCGCTCGAAGCGGAAATTAAAAACGGCCTCATCAAGATTCTGGCTGAGCCCAACATCATCGCCCTAAGCGGCCAGGAGGGCGCCTTTCTGGCAGGTGGCAAGGTCTTTATTCCTGTTCCTCGATCGGGTGAGGCGGGGGTCTTCTCCATTGGTCTAGAGGAGCGCGAGTATGGGGTGGGCCTGAAATTTCTGCCTACGGTCTTATCGGGCGGAAAAATCCATCTCAAGGTCACCCCAGAAGTCTCAGAACTCGCCCCTGAGGGCAGTGCGGTTCGGGTGGGCGGCGTTGTCAACGTTTTACCCACCATTACGACGCGGCGCGCCTCAACGACCGTGCAACTGCTCGATGGTCAGACATTTGCAATTGGCGGGCTGATCAAGAACAACGTTATTGAGTCGGTGTCGGCCATTCCACTTCTGGGGGAGATCCCTATCTTGGGGGCGCTCTTTCGCAGCAGCGAGTTCATTAGTGACCGTAGCGAGTTGATGTTCATTGTGACCCCGCGTCTGGTTCGGCCCATGAGTGAAAAAGTCTCCCTGCCGACTGACCAGTATCAGATGCCCAGTCGTAGCGAGTTTCTGTTTGGCCCTGGTCCCAACAGTCGGGAGTCACGAGGGCCTGTGAAGCCCGCGGAGTCTCGTGACTCCGCTGCACCGGCTGCAGATGAGCAGCCCTCCGAGATGCCCATCGCACCGTCGACATCACCACGTTAACCATCGGGAGTTATCCATGACTTTTGCTTTCCTTCAGCCACATCGTGTTCTTCTGGTGGGATATCTGCTGGTACTCACTGGATGCGCTCAGTATGAGCAGTTGCAAGACTCCCGTCACGGGTCTTCTGTCCGCGGCGCGATTGCCGTGCAGACGGCAGACCCGTGGGGATCACGATCTACGCCCTATAGCACTGGGCTGGATGGCGAGACCGCACGTGAGGCCTTTCGCCAATACCTGCGGGCTCTGCATCAGACGGGCCCTGCAGCCCAGCCGCCCGCAGCCGATCGTCCTTAGTCCAGACGGAGACAGCATGGATATGTCGTTGCTTAAGCTGCGTGTGCACGATGCCCTGATGCAGGTACTTGACCTCAAGAAGGTCGAAGAACTCGATCCGCGTGCATTGCGACGTGAACTCGCAGGTCTTATTAGAGACATTGTGCGGTCCGAAGGCGTATCGCTGGATGCGGAGACCCTGGAGACGCTGGTCGGGGGGGTGCAAGATGAGATCGTGGGACTTGGGCCGATTGAGCCGCTCATGGCCGACCCCCATGTGACCGATATCTTGGTCAACGGCCCCGATGTGGTCTATGTCGAGAAGGAAGGACACCTGCATCGCACGCCCGTGCGTTTTACCGGCAATGACCATCTCGTTAGCATCATCGAACGCATCGTCTCTCGCGTGGGCCGACGTGTCGATGAGTCTAGTCCCATGGTTGATGCACGCCTTCCGGATGGCTCTCGGGTGAACGCCATTATTCCTCCCTTGGCTATTGATGGCCCCATGCTCTCCATTCGCCGTTTTGGCCGTGAGGCGATGGGGGTAGACGAATTGATTGCGCGCGGGTCGCTTACCCGGGCAATGGCGGAGCTACTCGACGCCCTCGTAAAGACCCGAATTAATTTTCTGATTTCGGGTGGCACAGGCAGTGGCAAGACCACGCTCCTGAACGTCATGTCGGGATTCATATCTGAGTCGGAGCGGATTATCACTATTGAAGATGCCGCGGAGCTACGTCTACAGCAGCCGCATGTGGTGCGTCTGGAGACGCGGCCCCCCAATATTGAGGGGCGTGGTGAGATCAACCAACGGGCCCTGGTACGCAACAGCCTGCGGATGCGCCCGGATCGGATCATTATTGGCGAAGTACGGGGCGCAGAAGTTCTCGATATGTTGCAGGCCATGAACACCGGGCATGACGGGTCGATGACCACGATTCATGCCAACTCCCCGAGAGACGCCCTGATCCGTCTCGAGAACATGGTGGAACTCACGGGCCTGGGGCTTGGTCTGCGACCGGTTCGGCAGCAGATCGTCTCGGCCCTCTCCGTTGTGATTCAGGTGGCGCGACTCAGTGATGGCCGGCGGCGCGTGGTCAGCATTCAAGAAATCACCGGCCTGCAGGGTGAGACCATTGAAATGCAGGAGATCTTTGTTTTTCGACAAGAGGGCATAGATCCCGAGGGGGGCGTGCTGGGGGCCTTTGTACCCACCGGCGTGCGTCCGCGGTTTATGGAGAAGCTCAAGATCCGTGGGCTCGCCGTACCGAATATTCTTTTTGAAGAGCCGCTGGTGCAGCCATTTAGCCAGGCGCGGGCAGCGTAACGCGATGGCTACTTCAACTCCTGTCGTACTCACCCTGACCTTTCTGATGGTGCAGGCGGTCGTGTTTCTTCTCCTCTGGCTACTCTGGCACCTTTTGGAACGTATCACCCCGGCACAGAAAGATGGGCTCCTTCGTCTCATGGCCCGCCGTCCTTCCCCGGTGCGCCAGAGCCCCGGCCTCTTGCTGGATACCCGATTAAGCGTTCTGCCCGCCGTCGATACGTTGCTGAGAGCCTTTGCGCCTTTTCCGCGAATCAAGGCGTGGCTCCTGCAGGCTGGATTTCATCTGAAGGTTGATTTGTTTGTCCTCATCTTGCTTGGGGCTGCAGGCCTGTCTGCGTTCACCGCTGCGGCCTTTGGGGTCGGCGGCTGGGGCCGCCTAGCGGCCGCTGCGGTTGGCCTATTGGCGCCCGTGCTTTTGGTGGCTTATGCGCGCAGGCGGCGACGGCAGGCGTTTCAGATGCAGCTCCCT
>JBEDFV010000246.1:0-2611 GCA_041175005.1 Pseudomonadota bacterium | reverse complement strand
CCCGTGGCTCGTCGACCGAACCCTGCGCAACCTGCTTATCGATGTCACCGGAAATACCCACCGTAGCGAATTCTGCATCGACAAAATGTTCTCGCCAGACAGCCCAACGGGTCGGCTTGGTCTACTCGAACTACGCGCCTTTGAGATGCCGCCGCATGCCCGTATGAGTATCGTGCAACAACTACTCCTACGTGCTCTGGTGGCTCGATTCTGGTCCGAGCCCTATCAGGCGCCCGTCACGCGTTGGCATACGGCCCTGCACGATCGCTTTATGCTGCCGAGTTTTATTGAACAAGACTTTCAAGACGTGTTGGCCGATCTGCGACAGTCCGGCCTTGCCTTTGATCCTGCATGGTTTGCCCCGCACCGCGAGTTTCGGTTTCCGCGCATCGGTGACCTCAACCTTCAGGGCATGCAACTTACCCTGCGAATGGCCCTGGAGCCCTGGCATGTCATGGGCGAGGAGGCGGCCGCAGGCGGCACCGTGCGCTATGTCGACTCCTCCATTGAGCGTGTGGAGTTACGCATTAATGGATTGAATTTGAGTCGGTTTGTAGTGACCTGTAACGGATCACCACTGCCCCTTCAGCCGACAGGTATCGAGGGGGATTATGTGGCGGGTATTCGATATAAGGCCTGGAATCCCCCCTCGAGCCTGCACCCCACCATTGGCGTTCATGCCCCCCTCACCTTCGACCTGATCGATACCTGGAACGGCCGGTCTCTCGGCGGCTGCCAGTACCATGTGGTCCATCCCGGCGGACGCAACTATGAGACCTTTCCTGTCAATGCCTATGAGGCCGAGAGCCGCAGACTCGCGCGATTCTTCCGGCTGAACCACAGCCCAGGACCTCAGACCAGACAGACCGCCCAGGTCTGGCACCAGCCGGCAAGCGCGGAGTTTCCGTTTACCATGGATCTTCGCCGCCCCCGTGTTGACATGAGGACCTAACCGGTTTTGAACGCTGCCCACGCCACCGCCTACGCGCGTTTTTTTTCGCTCGGACCACAGACCGAGCAGAGCCAACAGCACCGCCATGAGGAACTCAATCGTCAGATTCATGACCATGGGCTGAGCTACAACCTCTACAGCAGCAACGGCCGGCCGCAGCGGCCCTGGTCGCTAGAATTGTTTCCTTTATTGGTACGCAAGCACGAGTGGGAGACCATCGCCAAGGGGATATCTCAGCGGGCAGGCCTCCTTGAGCGCATTGCAGGCGACGTCTATGGGGCCGGTCAGCTTCTACGCCAGGCACTGCTACCCGGTGCCCTCGTCTATGGTCACCCAGGCTACATTCCTGCGCTCAAAAGAGGGCCCTCAGATCCCCCACGCGAATATCTGCAGGTGGTGGCCTTCGACCTCGCACGGCTACCTGACCAACGCTGGGCGGTGCTTTCACATCGCACCCAGGCGCCCTCAGGGCTGGGCTATGCACTGGCCAACCGCACACTGATATCGCGACAGCATGCCGATGCCTTTCAGGCCCTGCAGGTAGAGCCCTGGACGCCACTCTTGCAGCGATTTATTGAGAGCCTCGGTCGGCTCAATCCCGAAGGTGGCGCGAGCCATATCGCCCTGCTCACACCCGGCCCCTACAACGAGACCTACTTTGAGCAGGTCTACCTCGCACGGCAATTCGGCCTCACCCTGGTCGAAGGGCACGACCTTGTGGTGCGTAACAATCAGGTCTTCTTAAAGGCACTCAAGGGTCTCGAGCGGGTGCATGTCTTGATCAAGCGCATGGACGATGCCTTTCTCGACCCCTTAAACCTGCGGGCCGATTCCACCCTGGGTACCCCGGGCCTGCTCAATGCCTACTGCGCGGGCCAAGTGGCCTTTGCCAACGCCCCGGGGCTTGCCTTTCTGGAGTCCGCTGCGCTGCTCGGGTTCCTCCCGGGAATAAGCGAAGCCCTCACCGGAGAATCATTAACCCTGCCCGCCGCAGATACCTGGTGGTGCGGAGAGGCAGCCGCTCGTCAGGCGGTAGGAGCCCGTTTTACACACCAGTTGATTAAATCCACCTATCCGAGGAGCCAGTCGCGGGAGGGCTTTTCTACGGTGCTGACGCCGATGCTCACGCCTGAGAAGCAGCAGGCCTGGAAAGATCGTATTGACCAGGACCCAGAGGCTTACACCCTGCAGACACAGCTACCACTCGACACAATGCCTGTCTGGCGTGGAACCCTTCTTGAACAGCCCTATCTCTTGCGTGTCTTTGCCTTGCGCACCGGCCCCGCAGCCGATCAGTGGCAGGTCTTACCCGGCGGCATGGCCCGGGTCGTGGGTGCACAGCAGATCGCCTCCATGCAAAAGGGGGGCAGCAGCGCCGATGTCTGGCTCATTCGCGAAGACAGCCAGACAACGAACAACGCTGCGACAGAGGAGGCGTCACAGCAGGGCCAGAGTTCTCCGCTACGACCAGGACGACCGACCACGACAACAAGCCTTGCGGTACCCCCGATCGTGCATCGGGGTGTCACGAGTCGCGCGGCAGAGAACCTCTTCTGGATGGGCCGGTACAGCGAGCGCAGCGAGAATAGTCTGCGACTTGCCCAGGTGCGGCTCGACACACTGCTGGGCGAAATAGCACTCGCCGGACCGCTGGAGGAT
>JBEDFV010000245.1:0-2845 GCA_041175005.1 Pseudomonadota bacterium | reverse complement strand
TCTTACAGGGCCGTCAGACGCCGCTTTTCTTCGGCTCCGCCATTAACAATTTTGGCGTGCGGGAGGTACTCGATGCGCTTGTAGAGCTTGCGCCCGCGCCTGGATCTCGGGAGAGCCTGCAGCGTCCTGTGGAACCGAAGGAAGCAAAATTTGCAGGCGTGGTCTTTAAGGTACAGGCGAATATGGACCCCGCCCATCGCGACCGTATTGCGTTTTTGCGGGTCTATGCCGGCCGATTCGAGCGGGGGATGAGCCTGCGGGTCGTGCGTACCGGCAAAGATATTCGCACAAGCAATGCAGTGTCTTTTCTTTCGCAGCGTCGTGACCTTCTGGAAGACGCCTATCCCGGTGACATCATTGGTATTCCCAACCATGGCACCCTGCAGTTAGGCGATACGCTCACCGAGGGCGAGACGCTACAGTTCACCGGTCTGCCCTTTTTCGCCCCAGAGCTCTTTCAGGCCGTGGAAGTGGCGGATCCTTTGAAGATTAAGAAACTCCGTACAGGTTTGGTGCAGCTTGGAGAAGAGGGAGCCATTCAGGTATTTCGGCCCATGGATGGGGGCACCATGCTATTAGGCGCAGTAGGACAACTACAGTTCGAGGTGGTGCTCCATCGGCTGAAGCATGAGTACGGGGTCGATGCTCGGCTGATGCCAACCAAGTTTCGTATGGCCCGCTGGATTACCAGCAGCAAAGAGGCCACACTGAAAGACTTCATCAAGCAGAACTCCTACCGCGTGGCCGAAGATGCTGTGAACGCGCCAGCGTTTCTGGCCAGCCATGGGTCGGAACTCAATATTGCAGTAGAGCGCTGGCCCGACATTCAATTCCATGCCCTGCGCGAGCACTCAGGGCTCATCTTCCAGGCGGGGCTTGCCGCCTAAGCCAATCGGCCAACGATAGGTCTGTCTCGCCCAAGGCGCGCGCCTTAAGCCAAGGAAGCCCTGAAGACAGATCAGGACGCCCCCGTTGAATCGTAGCCGGTAGATCGTCGGGTAGAGCGCCCTGCCCGTCGGGACTCCCAAGGCCGAAGTGAAATACATAGAAAGGCTCTTGCCCCATACGCAGGTCGGTCACAAAGACCTCTGGTATGCCTCCCTTATAGTCCTGGCCCATGCGGTAGAAGCCATGACTAAAAGCCGCCACCCGGGCAACGCCCGGATGCTGCGCATACTGTGCAATGAGGTCTGCCCCTCTGTCGTGACGCTCCCACTTCACCGTTTTGGTGGCATCAAAAAAGCTGTACCAGCCCTCGTAGTAATCGGTGTCGTTCACCCATACGAGCCGCCAGAGAAGGGTATTGAGCGGGGCGGGGGTCACCAAGAGTTTTCCGGCAGCCGGCGCCTCTGGAAGACTCTGCAGCGCCACCTGCTTGACGATCTGCTGACCCGTTACGGTCCACAAGAGGTAGCAAGTACTGAGCAGTAGGCCAAGATGAGACCAGAGTGTCGTCTGCCGACCGAGCCGTAACAACGACAAAGCCAGGCCCAGGATGAGCGGCAGCGTATAGAGGGGATCGATAATGAAGATACTGCCCAGACCAAAGGGATAGTCTGAGAACGGCTGCAGCAGCTGCGTGCCATAGACTGTGAAGTAGTCCAGCGTTGCATGCGTTACCAAGACCAGCCAGGCTGCCAAGAGCCAGTCGCGCAGGCCCAATACCAGGTGACTCTGCGAAAACGCCACCGCCTTGTAGACACGGTAGCTTAACCATCCCAGAACTACTGCAGCAAGGGTGAGATAGAAATACCCGTGAGACTCCGCCCGATGACGTGTCATGTCGAGAATGGCATCCTCGAAATGTATCAACGCATCAAGATCTGGCAGGGTGGCCACCGCGCCGCCCCAGAGAGCAGCCTTCCAGACAGCGGTCCTGCGACCCAAGAGTGACACCGAAACCGCGGCGCCCAAGGCAAACTGAGAAAGAGAGTCCACGTCTATGCGGTCTAGAAGTAAGGGGTCGGCCTTTTTAGGGGGCTATGACAACGCTCAATCATAGAGCCAACCGTCACACAAATTTCCCCTTCGTGTACGCTCCCCAGTATTCATGCATTCCTTCGTAGGCCATGACAACAACCGCAGACATCATTGAGACAATCGATATCGCGATTATCGGTTCGGGTATTGCAGGCCTTGCCTGCGCGCATCGATTGGCCCAGGCAGGCCATTCGCCTGTGGTCCTTGACAAAGGCCGAGGCCTTGGGGGCAGGGTTGCCACGCGACGTGCCGAGGGGTTTCAGTTCGACCATGGCGCGCAGTATGTCACTGCGAAGACCCCTCTCTTCTCTGAGGTCATTCAGAACATGCGAGACACTGGCGCCGCGGCAGACTGGGCAATCAATAGCCATCGCCCTCGCGCGGTAGGTACCCCAGGCATGTCTTCGCTTGCCAAAGCGTTGGCTGCCGGTCTTGATATCCGACAGGGCGTACAGGTGACCAATCTCACTGCAACACCCACCGGATGGCGCCTGCAAATGCGCGATGCGCGCCCCATAGTTGCATCAAGGGTTGTGATTACTGCACCCGCCCCGCAGATCCCGGCGTTATTAGAGGACGGTCATCCGTTTCTGCCAGTGCTGGCGCAGGTGGTATTTGCACCCTGCCTCACACTGATGGCCGCAATCAAGGAACACGATGCACCTTTCATCGCGCGCGAAGACGCGACCGACGAGATGTCGTGGATAGCCCAAGACAGTAGCAAGCCCGGCCGAACCTCTTCTGTGGGCGCATGCTGGGTGGCCCAGGCAAGCCCGAAATTCAGCCAAGCCCATTTGGAAGAGGACCCCAGCGCCATGACTGCGCGCATGCTACCCATGCTCTGCCAGCGAATCGGCGCCTCTCT
>JBEDFV010000244.1:0-3665 GCA_041175005.1 Pseudomonadota bacterium | reverse complement strand
CCACCGTCACCTACTAAGGCGGCGCTCCATGAAGACCTCGATCCAATCGATGGCGTTCGCCTGGGCGTCGAAGGCCAAGGCAATCGCGGGCTCTGCCCTCCTCACACTGGCCTGGAGTATTCCGCAGCCCAGTCAGGCGGCCTTGGGCATTTCGCCCCCGCAGCTCGTTCCTGATGCAGCCGGCATCGTCGTGACCGAGGTCCAGTCGAGCATGACCAGCGCCTCCCGCTGGTCGGTGCGCCTGGTCGGCTGGGGCCCCGCGGGCGAAGAGATCGTTGGGGTTCCCGGCGATGTCTCCCCGCGGTTTTTTGGCCTAGCCCCTGGGGGGCGGCAGATGATCCGGGCCCGGATCAAAGACAGTAGCCGCTACCACCGCCTGCTCATCGAACAGGTGCCCGAGGCGCAGTCCGAAGTACTCGGGCTCGCCTTCCGCTTTCGCTTCAGCCTGCCGGTCTATCACCACCGACTTGAGCCCGTCGCCCTCACACCCGCCATCAAGCTCACCTCAGGACAGTGCGCCCGATTCACCAACCGCGAAGGGCGTGTCGTCCGTTTAACCTTGGATGCAAACGTCCTGGGGCCCCAGACTCTGCTTCCGGGTGAGGCAACAGACCTCTGTCACAAAGACCGCGGTCTGTCCGAAGAGACCCTTGCAGGGCCTCGCCAAGAACCACCGACGGTTCAGCTCTCCGCAGACAGCACCGCACGACAGCCCTAAGGCCACGCGACCATGCGAGGGGCAGTCTTTGGCCTAGCGGTCTGGCTCTGCGCGCATGTCGCGACAAAGGCTACCGCTGCTGAGCCTCCCAGCATTGACCTCGCGCTCTTGGCCATTGAACTCAATGGCCAGCAGGTGAGCCGCGGGGCATTGGTTCATGCTGCGCCAGACCTCTGCCTCGTGCAGGTGGAGGCCCTTGAAGGCCACCTCGCCCCAGCGGCTGTGCCGATTGTGACCCATGAGGGCGAATCGTTCTTTCGCTTGCCTGCGCCGGCCGTGTGTGCGCGTGACGAAGCCCGAGGACAACTGCAGGTAAACCTTCCAAGCGCCTGGATAAAACCGCAGACACTGCGGCTAGGCAACACACGGCCGGCTGACCCTCTACCCCTGCTGGTTGGCACCAAGACAGCCGAGAGTCCCGCTTCGATTGTGAACCTCACCGCGGCCCATCTCGACCTCGTCGCCGACCGCTATCGACAGCAGTGGGCAGTGGGGGCATCCCATCGGGGCCTGCAGCTTCTCATGACCGATAGCCCCCAAGACCAAAAGCCGGCCAGAGCCACTCTCGACTGGCTCTGGCCCTCCGGCGCCGCTCTGCGCATAGGAGACCAGGTTACCCGCGAAGGCCCAGAGCAACGGCCGCGTTCCCTGCGGGGCCTGTCGCTCACCAGCCGTCTTCAGGTCCTTCGTCCCCAGGGGTCTGGGCAGGGGCAGGTGGCACTGGACGCCCCCGCACGGCTGCAGTTCTTTGACACCCAAGGCCAGCCACTCTTCTCCACCGGTCTTCTGCCTGCGGGGCGTTATCGGCTTGAGGGGCTAGGGGCACCGACCCTCCCCGGCCTACTCACCGTTCGGGTTGAAGGCCTCTCAGGCCAGACCGAGACGCTCCTCCTCCCCTGGGTCGCGAGCCCCCTGCTGCTTGCCGAGGGCGCTACACACTGGGACCTCTGGATAGGCAAGCCCAGCGAAGACACACCAACCAATGGTGCAGGCCCGGGTAAGGAGGCTGCATTGCATCTTGAAGGACTCTGGGCCCGGGGCATGAGTCTGCACGAGACGCTCCGTACCGGATGGGCCACCACCCACGAGACACTCCAGGGGTTCGTTGGCATGGCCAGCCAACGCTGGCCGCAGCGACTGGCCTCGGCAGACCTTGGATTCTTCTGCATGGCGGCCCACTGTGCAGCGCTTGGAGGCTTGGAGCTTAGTGCCCAGCCGCGAAGAGGACTGCAATGGTCTGCCGGGCTGCGACACGAGGCGGGCCTTGGGCAGACGGTGAGGCTCTCCGCGAGCCAGCGGTTAACCCAGAGCACTACGGTCACGGCGCACCTCTCTGAGGCCCGCACCCGCCTGCAACTTCTGAGCCTTCAGACAAGACTCAGCCCAGAGGCGAGCCTTCAGGCAAGCCTACGGATAGGGTCGCCAAGCCGCGACCGCCCCCCGGAGACCAGTTTTTTTCTGAGCCTGCATCTCTCGTTGCCGCACCGTTCGGCGCGACAGTCTGATGGCTCATCTGGTAACCGCGCACGACTCTCAACCAGCCTTCAGTCACGTCATGGTCAGACCAGTGGGGCAGTCGCCTACCAGCAGCCCCTGGGTCTCTCGGCATCTAGCCCACGACTGGCCGCCCTAAAGGCCTTCGGGCCCGGTGCACGACAAGAACTCCGTCTACATCAGCAAAGTCACTGGGGCGACCTCACGCTACAGGCCAGGCAGCCCCAGGGGCAGCCTGCCACCGTCGACGCCGCAGTGGCCAGCCGTCTCTGGATCACGCCGAAAGGGATGCACTGGGGCGCCGTGGGTGACCATAACCTTGTGATTCATGACTTGGGACATCCCGACCTTCGCCTGCAACTCGGGCGACAGAGCCGTACGAGCAACCAGGAAGGGCGCGCTGCCTTTGGAAGAACCCCGGCCTGGACTGAGGCGCAGTTTCGGCTAGACGCCGAGTCGATTCCTTTTGAGATGCAGTGGAAGACAGGCCAGGTGCGCTTTGCCACGGCCGCCCGTCGGGCCTACTGGGTTGACCAACGGCAGCATGCCGAACGGGTGCCCGAGTTTCGATTGCGGGTACCGGAAAGCGCCCTGGCGCGCCTACGCAGCATACGAACCCAGACCCAGCGATCGGTGGCCTTTACTCCCGAGGGCTACCTTGATCTGGTGTCCGTCGCTGAACTACCGATTACGCTCAGCCTCGACTCGGGCCAGACCCACACCTGCGATGCAGACAAACCAACAGCCGCAGAAGACACCCCGGTACAGTGGATTACCTGCCCCACACTAGAAGAAGATCCACCAGCGCGACATAACGGGCTTCGGGAGGCGCAGTCTAGCCCGCGCCCATCATCTGGTTAGGCAGCCAGAGCGCCAACTGCGGAAAGAAGGCCAGAATGACCATGGAGGCCAACATGAGATAGACGAAGGGCATCGAACCCAAGAGAATTTCTTTCAGCGGCACCGAGGGCACAACGCCCTTGAGCACATAGAGGTTTAGACCCACCGGCGGTGTAATAAGACCGATCTCCATGTTGATGGTGAGCATGACAGCAAACCAAATGAGATCGAAGTTATTCGCCTCCAATACGGGAGTAAGAATGGGCATCACCATCAGGATGATGGCCACTGGCGGCAGAAACATTCCCGCCACCAACAAAAAGACGTTAATGGCCAGCATAAGTACCCAGCGATTGAGGCCGAGGTCAACGAGCCACTGCGCAGCCGTCTGGGTGACATATAAGAGCGACATCATGTAAGAAAAAACCGCGGCCGCCGCAATGATCATGAGAATCATGGTGGACTCGCGCACGGTCTCTCGATAAATGCGCCACTGGTCTTCGCGACTGCGGGCCTTGTAGATCACAATGACCAGGGCCATGGCTAAGGCCGCAGCAATGGCGGCCACCTCAGAGGGGGTGGCAATGCCCCCATACATGGCGTAGCCAATCAT
>JBEDFV010000243.1:0-2931 GCA_041175005.1 Pseudomonadota bacterium | reverse complement strand
GACCATGGCCCAGCCCGCCCCCGCCTTATAGGTTCCGCGTGCACGAAGGCGCCACCATAAGAGGCCCGCATTAAAGCAGGCAGCCAGGCCTGTCGCTAAGGCTAGGCCCGCGTGATCAAAGACGGGCACAAGGAAGAGGTTGAGTAACTGGGTGAGAACGAGGGTGACCAACGCAATTTTCACCGGTGTGCGGATATCCTGCTGGGCATAGAATCCGGGCGCCAAGACTTTCACGGCCACCAGCCCAAGAAGGCCAACCGCATAGGCCTGCATGGCCGCGCCAGTCATGGCCATGTCTCTGTCCGTGAAGGCCCCGTAGTGAAAGAGGCTCGCTGTGAGGGGCTCTGCCAGAATCGCGAGGCCCACAGCGGCCGGAATGGCCAAGACCACCACGAGCCGTAATCCCCAGTCAATCAAGGCGGAGACCCGCTCTGGGCTTCCTTGGGCGTGGGCCTTGGTGAGGCTCGGTAGCAGTACAGTACCCAAGGCCACTCCGAGCAGGGCGGTGGGAAATTCCATGAGCCGGTCGGCAAAGGAGAGCCACGACACACTGCCCGTCTCAAGACGTGAGGCAATATGGGTATTGATCACGAGGCTAATCTGCGCCACCGACACGGCCAGTGTGGCAGGCAGCATGAGGGTGAGTACGCGCCGGACCATGGGGTCTTGCCATGTCTCTCGCAGAGACGATATCGGGCGGCGCAGCAGTCCAGGTAGCTCAGCCAGTAGCCCTCGACGCCAGAGCCCCCAGGCCTGCAGCGCCAGTTGCGCCATTCCCCCTACCAGGACGGCCACCGCAAGGGCCCAGATGGGTTCGGCAAGGCGTGGGGCGAGGAAGAGGGCCGCCGCAATAAAAGAGAGGTTGAGCAGCACTGGGGTGAAGGCCGGCAGCCGAAACTCCGACCATGTGTTGAGCACCCCGGCGGCCAGGGCGACCAGAGAAATCATCACAATGTAGGGGAACATCCATTGGGTTAATGCCACCGTGAGGTCGAACCGCGCCTCATCCCCAGCGAAACCACCCGTCATCATCCAGACCAGTGCCGGAGCCGCGAAGATCGCCGCAACCGTGATGGCACTTAAGGCAAGAAATAAAAACAGGCCTACCCGGGTCGCAAGCCGGCGGGCCGCCGTCTCTCCGTCTTGGGCCTTGACCTGTCCGAGCACAGGAACGAAGGCCTGGCTAAATGCCCCTTCGGCAAAAAGCCTTCTGAGGAGGTTGGGGAGCCGGAAGGCGACGAAAAAGGCGTCGGTCTGGGCGCCAGCCCCAAAAATGCTGGCAGTCAAGACCTCGCGGGCGAGCCCGGTGATTCTTGAAACCAGGGTGAGTCCGCTGACCGTGGCGGCCGTCTTGAGAAGATTCATAAGAACGGCTATAGTTTAGGGCTTTTTAGCCCTTCAGGAATCCTCATGGCCAACTCCGCTTCCGCTCGCAAGAGCGCCCGTCAAGCCGCGAAGCGCAGGCTTGTCAATGCCAGTCTTCGCTCTGCCTACCGCACGGCGGTTAAATCCGTTCGCAAGGCTGTTGCCCAGGGCAATGCCCAAGAGGCGCGCGCCGCCTTGTCCGCTGCCTCTAGTGTGATTGATCGTATTGCCGACAAGAAGATCGTGCACAAGAACAAGGCCTCTCGCCACAAAAGCCGTCTGGCTGCTGCCGTAAAAGCGGTCGCTGCGTAAGGCACCGTTGTTGTCTGGGTCAGCGACGCTGACCAAAAATGGCACTGCCGATTCGCACCCAGGTGATACACGCTGGGTGTGATTCGGTAATGGCAGCCTCTAGATCTGCCGACATTCCCATCGAAAGCGTGTTCAAGAGCACCGCCGATTCCGGATAGGTGGTGCTAAGCGTGCGCTTTGACGCCATCAGCAACTCTCGTAGTCGTGCAAAGGGGGCCCGCTGGTGTTCGACGGTATTCTGGGGCGCAGGAATGGCCATCAGACCCCGTAGCCGCAGCCTACCGGTTTCGCAGGCCAGCCGTGCAAGCGCATGCACGATCTCTTCGACAGATGCAGGTGCCACGCCGGATTTTGTCGTCTCTTCGTCAAGGTTGACCTGTAGGCATACCTCAAGGGGCGGTAGCGTGGCGGGGCGTTGGCTGGCAAGCCGCTCGGCGATTTTTAGCCGGTCGATCGAGTGCACCCAGTCAAAGTGCGCGGCCACGTCTTTGGTTTTGTTGCTCTGTAGTGGGCCAATAAAATGCCACCGCAGCGACCCACCCCCGCTTTCATCCAGCTGTTGTTGTACTGCGATACGCTTGGCTACCCCCTCCTGAACGTAGTTTTCTCCAAAGTCGCGTTGACCGGCAGCGAATGCCTCGAGCACAGCTTCGGGCCCAAAGGTCTTCGAGACAGCAAGGAGCTGTACCGCATCGTTGGGCAACCCCGCCGACACCCTTGCAGCCGCGATACGGTCCTGCACCTGGGTGAGTCGGCCCGCAATCTGGCTCATGAGCCCAAGGCCTTAGAGGAGGACTGGGGCTGGGGCACTGTCGGCGGGTTGTTTTGCAGCCGGGCCGATCCGTGGACCATATCAAACCGCATCCAACGGCACTCGAGGTCACCGTTAAAGACTGGCATACGTCGCGCGGCCTTGAGCCGAATGGTGCTGTCGAACTTCAGGTCATGGCTAAGGACCCAGGCTGTCCAGCCTGCGTAGTGGCGCTTGAGCACCTCGCTAAATTGTCGGGTGTCGTCCATGCCCACAATCTCTAGGCGCTCGCCATAGGGAGGATTGGTCACAAGAAGCCCCGCGGTAGCGGGCGCCTGCGCATGGGCAAAGTCGCCTTGCTCCCAGACGATTTTTTCTGCAATTGCCAGCGGAAGGGCCCGGACCGCGTTGGCCTGTGCTGCCTTGATCGCCTGACCATCGAGATCCCGTCCCACCACCCGAAGAGAAAGATCTTTTAATCGCTCTTCGGCAGCCCGCCAGGC
>JBEDFV010000242.1:0-8357 GCA_041175005.1 Pseudomonadota bacterium | reverse complement strand
GCTTTGAAGACCTCGGCATGGAAGCCATCTACGAGTTCGAGGTACAAGACATGCCCGTCACGGTGGGTGTTGACAGCCAAGGCCAGTCGGTCCACGAGATGGGGCCGGCGGAATGGAAGGTACGCATCGAGAAGATGAAGAAGGTCGCCTAGCGCTCGACGAGCGCGCGGTTGGCATTTCTACAAGTTGGAATGCTCGGGCCGGTCTAGCCCCTGATCGGTCGCCGCCTCGCGAAAGGCAGGCACGCTCGTCGGTCGCCCGCTCATGTGCTCCCCGGCCTATCTCGCCTCTCGACGTTGCACTGCCCGAGGGAATGCGGGGGTTATTTGCGACGGAACGGAGGTGGAGTCGCAAATCTCCCGCAGATCCCGAGCAAGTCTGCTCAGCGTCCTTGCCACCGCTAAGAGTAGAATTTCGCTTTCTTTCTTTCACCGAAATTCTTACGCTGACATGGCCAAATCCTCGATCAAAAAAGTTGTCCTCGCCTACTCCGGCGGTCTCGATACCTCCGTCATTCTGAAGTGGCTCCAAGACCACTATCACTGCGAAGTCATTACCTTCACCGCTGATATTGGACAAGGCGAAGAACTCGCGCCCGCCCGCGAGAAGGCCAAGAAGTTCGGGGTCAAGAAAATCTACATCGAAGACCTTCGCGAGGAGTTCGTACGCGACTTCGTCTTCCCCATGTTCCGGGCCAACACGGTCTATGAAGGCGAATATCTCCTCGGCACCTCGATTGCCCGCCCCCTCATCGCGAAGCATCTTGTAGAAATCGCCAGAAAAGAGAACGCCGATGCCATCTCGCATGGGGCAACCGGTAAGGGCAATGACCAGGTGCGGTTTGAGCTTGGGGCCTATGCCCTGATGCCCGGAGTAAAGGTCATTGCGCCGTGGCGCGAGTGGGATCTACTCTCGCGCGACAAGCTGCTGGCCTATGCCGACGAGCATGGCATTCCGGTGGACTATAAGAAACGCAAGGGCGAAGCACCTTTTTCCATGGACGCCAACCTGCTGCACATTTCGTACGAGGGCGGCGTTCTCGAAGACCCGAGCCGGCCGCCTCCAGCGAAGGGTATGTGGCGCCTGACCGCCGACCTTGACAAGACCCCCGCCAAGCCCGAAGAGATTAGCCTTGAGTTTGTCAAGGGTGACCTCGTGGCCATCAACGGCAAGAAGATGAAGGCCCATGAGTTGCTGGCAACCCTGAATGCCCTCGGCGGCAAGCATGGCATTGGCCGCCTAGACCTGGTGGAAAACCGCTACGTGGGAATGAAATCCCGCGGCTGCTATGAGACCCCGGGCGGAACCATTCTGCTGCGTGCCCACCGCGCCATTGAGTCACTCACCCTGGACCGCGAGGTGGCCCACCTGAAAGATGACCTTATGCCTCGGTATGCGGGCCTCATCTACAACGGCTATTGGTGGTCCCCGGAGCGGATCGCGCTGCAGACCCTTATCGACCACACCCAGAAGGTGGTAAACGGAACGGTGCGCCTGCAGCTCTTTAAGGGCAATGTCATCGTGACAGGACGCGAGAGCAAGGATTCCTTATTTGATGCGCGCATCTCCACCTTCGACGACGATGGTGGCGCCTACAACCAGGCCGATGCGGGGGGCTTTATCAAGCTCAACGCCTTGCGGATGCGCATCGCTGCGGCCAAGAAACGTACGGTGAAATAACCATGCCCTCGTTTGACGCGACGCTTGAGGCCGACATTACCGAGGTGCGCAATGCGGTAGATCAGGCCTCAAAAGAGATTGCCACCCGCTTCGACTTCAAGGGATCGAGTGCGAAGGTAGAGCAAAAGGACCGGGAACTCACCGCCTATGCAGACAGCGATTTTCAGCTCGGCCAGGTACGGGATGTGCTCATTGCCAAGTGCGCAAAGCGCAACGTCGATGTGCGTTTCCTAGACCTTGGCGATGTGCAAAAGATCGGGGGCGACAAGCTCAAGCAGGTCATCACCGTGCGACATGGCATCGCCGGTGACGATGCCAAACGCATCGTCCGTATTATCAAAGACAGCAAGATGAAGGTGCAGGCATCGATTCAAGGCGATGCCGTGCGGGTTACCGGAAATAAGCGCGACGATCTGCAGGCAGCCATTGCACTGCTCAAAAAGGAGGTGACCGACCTCCCCCTAGGCTTTGGAAACTTCCGCGACTAGCCAGTGATACGGGCCCAGGCGGAGTGGTTGTGGATGGATTCGAAGTTCTCGGCCTCGACTGTAAATGACTCTAGCCCATGCAGTGCCTTGACCGAAATGGCGACATCGCGCACCAGATCTTCTACAAACTTGGCATTGTCGTAGGCCCGCTCGGTCACATACTTCTCATCGGGCCGCTTCAGTAGGCCCCAGAGTTCACAGGAGGCCTGGGTCTCCACCACCCGAATCAGGGTCTCGAGCGAGGGAGCACAGCCCTCCGCGAAGACCGCACGCACCGTAACCTCTGAGCGCTGATTGTGGGCGCCGTAATCGGAGATCTCTTTAGAGCAGGGGCAGAGGCTCTTTACCGGTACACGTACCTCCACGGCGACCGCAACGCGACTGGCGCTCGAGTCGGCCTCAAGGACCACCTGGTAGTCCATGAGGCTTTTTACGCCACTCACCGGAGCCGTTTTCTCAATAAAGAGTGGGAAGGCGGCCGTCATAGTTCCCTCACGGGCCTCAAGCAAGGCCAAGAGATCACGGGAGATGTCTGCCATTGTTTCGGGGGAGAGGGCGCGCCCCTGTTTGTTCATGGACTCAAGCAGGGCCACAAACCGTGACATGTGTGTGCCCTTTTGGTCTGCAGCAAGCGCCACCGACAGACTAAAGTCCGCCACGGAGGCCGCCGTTCCCTCAGCCGTCTGAACCAGAATGGGATACCGAAGCCGGCGCACCCCCACGCGATCGATCGCGAGGTTTCGATGGTCACGACTACCCTGTACGTCGGGCATCGTTCGCGGCCCTGAGAGGCCTTTGTCGGTCACAGTATTCATGACACCAGTGTAAGCGAAACTGGTGCAGCGGAACCCTGGCTCGGCCTGGGGCTGCCCATCGCCTTCAAACGCATGCGAATAGAGGCCTCGATACCGGCTGCATCAAGCCCCTCGAGAGACAGCAGCGTGGCATGGTCCCCATGGTCGATGAAACGATCGGGAAGCCCAAGATGCAGGAGCGGAACTCGAGGCAGGTCTGCACGTGACGCAAGAAACTCCCCACAGGCAGAGCCGGCCCCGCCCATGACCACATTCTCTTCGACGGTAACCAAGAGATCATGACTCTGGGCCAGCCGCGCCAACAACTCTGTATCTAAGGGCTTAATAAACCGCATGTTCACCACCGTGGCGTCTAGGGCCTCAGCGGCCTTCAGGCTTGGCATCACCATGCTTCCGAAGGCAAGGATTGCCACCCGCAGGCCGTCCGGTGCAGAGGCTGCACGCTGTCGCACCACCTCGGCCTTGCCGATGGGTAGGGTCTCGAGGCTGCGGCCTGCAGGGGCGCCCGTACCCGCGCCACGCGGATAGCGCACCGCACTTGGCCCCGCACAGGTAAGGCCGGTACTGAGCATGGCCCGGCACTCCGGTTCGTCTTTGGGCGCCATGATGGTCATATTCGGAATGCAGCGTAAGAAGCTCACGTCATAGGCACCCGCATGGGTTGCCCCATCTGCCCCCACGAGACCTGCACGGTCGATGGCAAATAAGACCGGCAGGTTCTGAAGCGCAACGTCGTGAATGAGTTGGTCGTAGCCGCGCTGTAAAAAGGTGGAATAAATTGCCACCACCGGTTTGAGGCCTTCACAGGCCAATCCGGCCGCAAAGGTCACGGCATGCTGTTCGGCAATGGCCACATCGTGATACCGATGTGGAAACCGTTGCGAGAATTCCACCATACCCGACCCCTCACGCATCGCTGGGGTAACCGCCACCACCTTGTCGTCCGCGGCGGCGGCGTCGCAGAGCCAGGCGCCGAATACCGCCGAATAGGTAGGCTTAGGCGGCATAGGCGCGGGCACAATGCCCACAGACGGATCGAACTTACTGGGGCCGTGGTAGGCAATGGGGTCCTCTTCGGCCTTGGCGTAGCCCTGACCTTTTTTGGTAATCACATGCAGGAACTGTGGCCCCTTGAGTTCCCGCAGATTCTGCAAGGCGGGAAGCAGGGCATCAAGATCATGGCCATCAATGGGGCCGTAATAGTTAAAGCCAAATTCTTCAAAAAGCGTACTCGGCGAGATCAGCCCCTTGGCCCCCCCCTCAAGCTTGCGCGCGATCTCGAGCACGGGAGGTACAACGCCTAAGACCTGCTTACCAAGTTCACGGGCCGCAGAATAAAAGCGCCCAGAGAGCAGGCGGGCCAGATAGTTGCTCATCGCCCCTACCGGGGGCGAGATCGACATCTCGTTGTCATTGAGAATGACCAAGAGGTCGATATCTTTGTGAATACCCGCGTTGTTCATGGCCTCGTAGGCCATGCCCGCGCTGATGGCACCATCGCCAATGACCGCGATATGCCGACGGCGATTGGGCCCGAGGTGCTCACCCTTTTGCTTCGAACCCAGCGCCATGCCCAATGCGGCCGAGATCGAGGTCGAAGAATGGGCTGTGCCAAAGTGGTCGTATTCGCTCTCAACACGCCGCGGGAACCCAGAAATGCCGTCGAGCTGCCGCAGTCCAGGCATCTGATCACGACGGCCAGTAAGAATTTTGTGCGGGTAACTCTGGTGGCCCACATCCCATACGAGTCGATCGTAGGGTGTCTGAAAGACATGGTGAATGGCGATGGAGAGCTCGACCGTGCCGAGGTTTGAGGAGAGATGCCCTCCGGTGCGCGAGACCGAATGCAGCAGATAGTCGCGCAACTCGGCCGCCAGATCTTTCAGTTGGCGACGGTTGAGATCGCGCAGATCAAGCGGGCTGTCAATGGTCTTCAGCAGTGCGGTCATTTTTTACATTCCCCCCAGGCAGGCCAACAATGAACTAATGCTGGCGATGCGTCAATTGATGGGCCAAGGCACGTAGGGCCTGCGCCTCTGCCCCCAGGGCCTCTATATGACTCAGGGCCCGCGTGTGCAACTGGTCAGCATAGCGTTGACAGCCCTCTAGACCGAGGAGTCCCACAAAGGTGGGCTTATGCGCCGCCTCGTCTTTGCCTGCTGTCTTACCAAGATCGGCGGTGCTTGCAGTGGCATCAAGATAGTCATCACGCACCTGAAAGGCGAGTCCCAGGTCTTGGGCGAATCGAGAAATCTGCTGCCATCGGTCTTTGTCGCCACCCAGAGGCCCAGCCCAGGCCCCAATCTCGGCAGCCGCCCGAATGAGCGCGCCGGTCTTGAGACGATGCATATCTTCAAGGGCAGCCTGGTCTAGCGCCTGGCCCACCATATGAATATCAATGGCCTGACCACCCGCCATGCCATCAGCACCGGTGGCCCTGGCAAGGCAGCCCACCATCTGAAGCAGCACCGCCGGCGAAGCCCCTTCTGCCGAGGAGACCAGATCAAAGGCAAGGCTCTGCAGGGCATCACCTACCAAGAGCGCAGTGGGCTCATCAAAAGCCACATGCACGGTCGGTTGGCCGCGACGCAGGTCATCATCGTCCATGCAAGGAAGATCATCATGAACCAGCGAAAAGGCATGGATAAGCTCGAGCGCACAGGCCAGTCGCAATGCCAGAGATCCCTGTGGGTCGCCTCCAGTGGCCTGACAGGCAGCCATGACAAGGAGTCCACGGGCGCGCTTGCCCCCATTTAAGACCCCATGCTGCATCGCCGCCCAGAGGCGCGAAAGTGCCTGCTGCGCGGAGGGTGCGAGCACGGGCAGCTGCGACTGCACCGCAGTACCCAGGGCCGCATGTATCTGGTTTCGCCAGACAGTCAGGTCTGTCGTATCAGCGGCCATGATCGGAAATAAAGTCGGCCCGTGACATCGTGCGCCGCCCCTGCTCATCGATGACCTCGATCTCCTCTTGCACCGCCTGCAGGAGATTCTGCGCATGGCGTAACAGGGCCGCACCCTTCTGATAGGCGGCCAGAGACTCTGCAAGGCTGAGCTGCCCGGACTCTAATCGTTGAGTCTCTGCCTCTAACGCTGCCATTGCAGACTCGAAGCTCAGAGCCTGTATGTCATCTGAGATGGACAGATCGGAAGATTCTTCTTTACTGGCAGAGGCAGGCACGGACAGGGCTCTCCTGTGGGGTTTTGTGAAACGTCATTTTTTTCTTACATTTTAATTGACCTTCATCAAACCGCATGGCTTCTTGCTGAAATCCTGAGGGTATACTCCCCGCTCTTGTCTAACTGGGAGGGGGACTCTGATGTCGGATGTCGGAACCTTTTCTCGGCTGGCGCCGAGCCCCGCACAGCTTCCTGTGCACGCGTACTTCTCTGATGCTCTTCTTGCCCAAGAGCGCACGTCCTGCTTTCAACAGGGGCCTGGATACGTGGGCCACCGCCTCATGGTGCCCGAGCCGGGGGATTTCTACACGCTGTCCCATGAGGACCATGGGCGCGTGCTGATGCATGGCAAAGCAGGCGTCTCGCTGCTCTCAAATATCTGTCGCCATCGGCAGGCCGTCATGCTGGAAGGCCGCGGGAAAGCCCAGAGTATTGTCTGCCCACTGCACCGTTGGACCTACGACCTCAATGGCAAGCTCGTCGGTGCCCCACACTTTGAAGAGGACCCCTGCCGACATCTGAGGCAGCAGTCACTCGCAGAGTGGAATGGCCTGCTCTTTGAAGGAGACAAGAGACTCTTGCACGAACTCGCCCAGACCCCCTTTCTGGAGCAACTGAGCTTTGATGGGTACGTATTCCACAATGCCCAGATACACCGGTGTGCCTACAACTGGAAGAGCTTTATTGAGGTCTACATGGACGACTACCATGTGGTGCCGTTTCATCCGGGCCTCGGGAAGTTTGTCGACTGCAACCGTCTACGTTGGCATTTTGGCGAGAACTACAACATTCAGGCTGTCGGCATCACCGACCTGGGTAAGGCGGTTACGCCGGTGTATCAGCGTTGGCATGAAGAGGTGCTACGTATGCACGACGGCGCGTTGCCAAGGTATGGCGCCATCTGGATGACCATCTATCCCAACATCATGGTGGAGTGGTATCCCAAGGTGCTGGTGGTCAGCACACTGCATCCGGTAAGTCCGCAAGAGACGGTCAATGTCGTGGAGTTTTATTATCCTGAAGAGATTGCCTACTTCGAACCCAGCTACATTGAAGCCCAGCAGGCGGCGTACAACGAGACCGTCATCGAAGACGACGAGATCGCCCTGCGTATGGACCGAGGCCGGGGCGCCCTCTTACGGGCGGGCCGCAACGAGGTCGGTCCGTACCACTCTCCCATGGAAGATGGAATGCTCCACTTTCACGAGTACCTGCGTCGTCAGCTCGGTGACGCTGCATTCGAGTTGCCATGAATCCCCTGATAAGCCCAGAAGAACTGATCGCCGAGGAAGGGTCGGTGATTGTGGTCGATGTGCGACACGACCTCACCGACCCGACCGCGGGGCTGCGCGCCTATGCCCAGGGCCACCTTCCCAATGCGGCATTTCTCTCGGTAGACGCAGACCTCTCGGGCGAGGCCAGCCGCGGCAGTGCGGGACGACATCCTCTGCCGCAGCCCGAAGACTTTGCTGCGCGGCTTCGTGAACTCGGCGCAACCGAAGATACGCTCCTAATCGCCTATGACAGCAGTGGCGGAATGTATGCCGCCCGCTTCTGGTGGCTGTGCCGATGGATCGGCCATCTTCGTGTGGGTGTACTCAATGGCGGCATTCAGGCCTGGCTGGCCGCAGGAGGGCCCCTGCAAACAGAGGAGTACAAGCCCCCGCAGAAAGAGAAATCAGACGACTCCGAGCCCCTGGCTGTGCACCCCAGTGCCTGCCCGCGCTGGAATCTTGAAATGGTGGAAACCTGGGTCAAAACGGGATCACTGCAGGAGATCGCGACACTCATCGATGCCCGGGCCCCCGAGCGATACCGTGGAGAAGTAGAGCCCTTCGACCCGGTGGCGGGGCATATTCCCGGAGCCCTAAACCGCCCTGCCACGCAGAACCTTGGGCCCGATGGACGATTTAAGGCCGCGAGTCTGCTGAGGGAAGAATTTCTGGCACTCCTCGGCGACCAGGACCCGAGTGCCGTGGTACACAGCTGCGGCTCGGGCATTACCGCCTGCCACAACCTTTTGGCCATGGAGGCTGCAGGTCTCGTCGGAAGCGCCCTCTACCCCGGATCCTGGAGCGAGTGGTGTGGGGACGCGGCTCGCCCCATCGGCACAGGCCCAACACCCTAGGCAGCAGGTCGCCGCGGGCAGCCTGCAGAGAGCGGTTCCATACGCCATGGCAGAGCACCGCGCAGA
>JBEDFV010000241.1:0-4266 GCA_041175005.1 Pseudomonadota bacterium | reverse complement strand
CCAATGTGGTGACCACGGGTACCTTCACCATTCCACTCATGAAGCGCGTGGGCTATCCATCGCACAAGGCCGCGGCGGTTGAGGCCGCAGCATCGGTTGATGGTCAGATCATGCCACCGGTTATGGGAGCGGCCGCATTCTTGATGGTGGAGTACGTCGGCATTCCGTACACCCAGGTAATGCAGCATGCAATTCTGCCAGCGCTCGTGAGCTACATTGCACTCCTGTACATCGTGCATCTTGAGGCAGTAAAGATGAGGATCGAGGGAATCCCACGTGGCCCTGGCGCGACGGCGCGTCAGCGTCTCATTGGGTGGGGCCTCACCGTCTCTGGCCTCGTGATTTTCTCTTTCGCGACCTACTGGGTGCTCGTGGGCATCAAGAGCCTTCTCGGCCCGATGGCAACGCTGGTCACACTCGGGCTTCTCCTCGTTGCCTATTTGGTGCTCCTACGGCACTCCGCACGTCAGCCGGCCGAGCATCGGCTTCATGTGGAGGCGATTACCGTCACGCCGCCGATCGGCCCTACCCTGCGCAGTGGCCTGCACTTTATGCTGCCGGTTGCGGTGCTCATTTGGAATCTGATGGTGGAGCATCGGTCGCCAAGTCTTTCTGCCTTCTATGCCACGGTGGTCTTGATGTTTATTCTCGCCACACAGAAGCCACTGGGGCTTCTGCTCGTTGGGAAGTCTGCCGATGCAACGCTCTGGAGACAGGGGCTGGTTGATCTGAGAGACGGCATGATTACCGGGGCTCGGAATATGGTGGGTATTGCCCTAGCCACTGCCGCCGCGGGAATTATCGTGGGAACAGTGACGCTTACCGGGGTGGGGCTTGTGCTGATCGAGGTGGTAGAAATCCTGTCTGGCGGCAGCCTACTCTTGATGCTTTTTCTGGTGGCTGTTATCTGTCTCATCCTGGGTCTCGGCCTTCCCACAACCGCCAATTACATTGTGGTCTCTACCCTGATGGCCCCGGTGGTCGTCGAGGTGGGTGCCCAGAATGGTCTTGTGGTGCCGCTGATCGCGGTCCACCTCTTTGTCTTCTACTTTGGGCTCATGGCGGATGTCACCCCGCCTGTGGGTCTTGCCACATACGCTGCAGCCGGCATTGCCCGAGTAAATCCGGTGAAGGCGGGAGTAACCGCCTTCGGCTATAGCATCCGTACTGCCATTCTGCCGTTCATGTTTATATTCAATACCCAGCTTCTGTTAATTGGTATTGAGGGCCCTTTTTCTCTCTTAATGACATTCTTGTCTGCGGCCCTCGCCAGCATGGTGTTTGCCGCGGCCACGCAACAGTTTTTTCTGCGACCCAATCGCCTCAGGGAGGGGTTGGCCCTCGTCATCGCCGCATTTTTGCTTTTTCGTCCCGACGTTCTCGTGAACAGGGTTTCGCCTCCCTTTCAGGCCGCGCCCCCCGCAGGGCTCTTTGCATACATTGACACCGTGCCCGCCCAAGGCTCAGTGCGCATTTTTGTCGCGGGCATGAACCTGGAAGGCGACGAGGTGACCAAAGGGGTACTCCTGCCTCTCGGGGCCGTGGGGTCGGTTGCGCAGAGAATGGAGCAGGCGGGACTCCGTCTGACCACGCTTGGTGAGGAGATTTCAGTCGTCTCTGTTGCCCTGGGCAGCACGGCTGCACGTCTTGGTCTTGAGCAAGGCTTTGTCGTAACGGGGTTTGAGGTTCCCCTTGACCAGCCCCATAGGTTCTGGGGGCTTTTGCCTGGACTGGCGTTGGTCTTGTTCGTCGCTGCAGTGCAGCGAAGGCGGCCCGCCCTTATTCCTTCCCCCACCTATCGTTAAACCTCATTGTGTTCTTTGGTACGGGGTTCGAATATTGGGGTTTGATTTCTAGAAAGAGGAGAGCGCTCCATGAAAGTTGAACTCACGGTTAATGGCCGCAAGGTTTCCCTCGACGCTCCGCCGCACACCTTGTTGGTTCAGGCGCTACGAGAGCATCTTCAGCTTACCGGCACCCATGTGGGCTGCGACACGGCCCAGTGCGGTGCATGTACGGTGATGATGAACGGCAACGCGGTGAAGTCATGCAACGTCTTGCTGGCCCAGGCTGCCGGCGCAGACGTTACCACCATAGAGGGCCTGGCTGCGGCAGATGGCACCCTGCACCCGATGCAGCAGGCCTTTAAAGACTGCCACGGGCTGCAGTGTGGATTCTGCACAACGGGCATGGTGATGAGTGCCGTCGATCTCTGTAAAAAGCATCCGAATGCCAGCGAATCTGAGATACGCGAGCTCCTCGAAGGCAACCTCTGTCGCTGTACGGGGTATCAAAACATTGTGCGTGCGGTACAGCAGGGTGCCACCGCGATGCGCGCGTAAGTTTGTTCTAGATCTGTATCGCCAAATTTCCTTCCGCACGATCATTTCCTACAGGAGACAAGATCATGGGTGCTTCCGACTTTGCAACACTTCCCCACATTGGTGAGTCCGTTCTGCGTAAAGAAGACCTTCGGTTTCTTACTGGGGCAGGCCAGTACACCGACGATGTGGCCATGCAGAACATGGCCTATACGGTCTTTGTGCGTTCTCCCCACGCCCATGCAGCCATCAAAAAGATCGATAAGGCGGCGGCCCTGGCGGCCGAAGGCGTGCTCGCGGTCTTCGATGGTCAAGATGTGGCGGCCGACAAAATCGGCAGCCTGCCGTGTGGGTGGCTCATTACAAGCATCAACGGCGAGCCCATGAAAGAGCCGCCCCATCCCATTCTCGCCCAGGGAAAGGTGCGCTATGTCGGCGACCATGTCGCCATGGTCGTCGCCCAGACCTACGAGCAGGCCAAGAACGCGGCCGAACTGCTGCAGGTCGAATACGATGTCCTTCCGTCGGTGGTCGATGTCCGTGATGCCCAGAAGGCGGGCGCACCGGTGGTGCACGACGTGGCCCCGGACAACCACTGCTATAAGTGGGCTATTGGTGATAAGGCTGCAGTCGATGCCGTGTTCCAGACAGCGGCACATATTACGAAGCTTGACCTCGTAAACAACCGCCTGATTCCGAACGCCATGGAGCCGCGGGCAGCCATCGGAAGTTACAACCGGGCCAGCGAGGAATACACGCTCTACGTATCAAACCAGAACCCGCACGTCGAGCGGCTCCTGATGACCGCGTTTGTCATGGGACTTCCCGAGCATAAGGTGCGTGTCATTGCTCCGGACGTGGGTGGTGGGTTTGGTTCGAAGATCTATCTCTATGCCGAAGACGTCTGTGTTACCTGGGCCGCTAAAAAACTGAATCGGTCTATTAAGTGGACCGCCGAGCGGTCTGAGTCTTTCTTAAGCGATGCCCATGGCCGCGATCATGTGAGCCATGCCGAGCTCGCCATGGACAAAGACGGCAAGTTTCTGGCACTTCGGGTGCATACCGATGCCAATCTTGGGGCCTACCTCTCTACCTTTAGCACCTGTGTGCCCACCATTCTCTACGCCACCCTGCTTGCGGGGCAGTACACCACCCCGCAGGTCTATGTGGAGGTGGACTCCTGGTTTACCAACACCGCGCCGGTTGACGCCTATCGCGGCGCAGGTCGGCCCGAGGCCACCTATCTGCTAGAGCGCATTGTGAGCCGGGCCGCCTGGGAAATGGGCCTTGGCCAAGACGAGATTCGCAAGCGCAACTTTATTACCGAGTTTCCGTACCAGACACCGGTGGCGCTGCAGTACGACATTGGTGATTACCACGCTTGTATGGATAAGGCCAAGGTCATGGCCGATGTTGCCGGATTTAACGCACGAAAGAAGGCCACCGAGGCCAAGGGTCTCCTGCGTGGTATTGGCTACTCGAGTTACATCGAGGCCTGCGGTATCGCTCCGTCAAATATTGCGGGGGCGCTCGGCGCGCGAGCAGGGCTCTTTGAGTGCGGCGAGGTACGTGTGCACCCCACGGGCAGTGTCACGGTATTTACCGGTTCGCATAGCCATGGTCAGGGTCACGAGACCACCTTTGCCCAGGTGGTTGCAGCGCGCCTGGGCATTCCTGTAGAGAACGTGGATATTGTCCATGGTGACACGGGGCGGGTGCCGTTTGGCATGGGTACCTACGGGTCGCGGTCTATCTCGGTAGGTGGCGCTGCCATTATGCGGGCCCTCGATAAGATTGAGTCGAAGGCCAAAAAGATCGCGGCCCATCTCTTGGAGGCCAGCGATGCCGATATCGACTTTGCCAATGGTGAGTTCACGGTAAAGGGTACCGACAAGAAGATTGCCTTTGCCCAGGTGGCCTTAACGGCCTATGTGCCGCACAACTA
>JBEDFV010000240.1:0-3391 GCA_041175005.1 Pseudomonadota bacterium | reverse complement strand
GCCCCGCCGGCATGGGCCTAACGCCAGAGCAGATTCTGGTCGTGACCTTCACCGAGGCCGCCACCGAAGAGTTGCGTAGCCGCATAAGAAAAATGCTGGTGGAGGCGGCAAAGGTATTTTCCGAGCAGTCCTCCGTGAGCAAGCCGGCGCTGCAGGATACGGCGCTTCTGAAATTGCGTGAGGCCTACCAGCCGACCGACTGGCCCCTCTGTGTGCAGCGGCTTGAACGGGCTGCCGAGTCCATGGACACCTCAGCCATTCTGACCATTCACAGCTGGTGTTACCGCATGCTGCAGGAGCATGCCTTTGAGAGCCGCACGCTTTTTCAACAGGACCTGACCACCGACCTTACCGCCCAACGGCGCGATGCTGTGCGCGATTACTGGCGGCGTTTCTACGATCCTCTGTCGCAAGAGGATATGGCGCGCGTGTCGGCCTTCTGGGTAGATCCGCATGCCCTCGATCGGATTATTGCGCCCCTCCTGCCCTATGCAGACTGGGTGCAGGCCCAGGACACGCCAGCGCGTCTGCTTCAGGCCCACGATGCGGCAGTGCAGGCACGACTCGCTCCCCTGAAAGCCCAGTGGGCTGCCTGGGTTCCAGAATTACGTGCTCTGTTGGCGCAGGCCCGCCAGGCCCGCGCCTTCGATACCCAACGTCTTGCGGAGCGCTGGTACGAGGCCTGGCTGGATGCGATTGCTGCCTGGGCGGCAGACTCTGTGGCGACGACCCTCTCGCTTGGCAAGGGGTGGGAGAGGCTCACGATTCAGGGGCTGGCGGAGGTCTGGCGTGATGGCCAGCCTCCCTCACACCCGGCCTTGGCGCAGACCCCGCTGTTACGGGCGGCAATCGAGGGGGCGTCCTTTTCGCGCACCCCGCTCTTAGTGCACGCCCTCGGGTGGATCTCCGAGTCTGTCCGTTTGGGCCGTCGACAACGTAGCGAAATGTATTTCGATGACATGCTGCGTGACCTTGCCGACGCACTTGCGGCTGATGGGTCTGCGTCTCTTGCAGGGTCGATTCGGCAGAAATTTCCGGTCGCGCTGATCGATGAGTTTCAGGACACAGACCCGATGCAGTACACGATCTTTGATCGGATCTACGGCGTGGCGGACAACCGCGAGGACACGGCGCTTGTCTTCATCGGGGATCCGAAGCAGGCCATTTATTCGTTTCGTCAGGCCGATATTTATACCTACCTGCAAGCGCGGGCCGATGTCGCCGACCGGATACAGACCCTCGGGTCAAATTTCCGTGCGACCGAGGCCATGGTCTCGGCTGTCAATGGCCTCTTCATGCGGGCGGAACATCGTTCGGGCAGCAACGGGGCCTTCTTATTCCGAAGAGAAGAACAGAATCCAGTGCCGTTCTTCGCTGTCTCTGCGCGCGGAAGAGATTACGCGTTTGTGCGGGACGCTGAGCCTGCCCATCCGATGCAGTGGGTGGTCTATCACGACGGTGCAACGACTTCTAAAGACAGTTATCTCGGGGCCATGGCTGCGCAGTCTGCCCAGACGATCGCCCGCTGGCTCGCTCAGGCCAAGGCCCTGCGCACCGGCTTTCGTCATTGTGAGACCGGTCGCTGGCAGGTGCTGCAGCCGGCTGATATTGCGGTGCTTGTCGACAATGGCATACAGGCAAGCCTTGTGCGGCGCGCTCTGGCGCAGCAGGGGCTACGGTCTGTCTATCTGTCGGACAAAGAAACCGTCTATGCCACACCGCAGGCCAGGACGGTCTATCGCTGGCTATTGGCCTGTGCCCATCCGGAGCAAGAACGCCTAGTGCGTGCCGCCCTAGCAACAGATTTGGTGGGACTGCGTTACGACCAGCTGTACGCCCTCACCGAAGACGACTTGTCGTGGGAGTCCACCCTCGAGCGATTTAAGGCCTATCGCCAAATCTGGTGGAAACGCGGCGTCTTGCCCATGCTGCGGCAGTTTCTTCTCGACTATGGGGTGACGCAGAGGCTTCTGCGTCTTCCGCTTGATGGGCAGGGTCAGACCGGCGAGCGGATTCTGACCGACCTTTTGCACCTGGCTGAGTTGTTGCAGCAGGCAAGCACGCGGCTCGATGGCCCCGACGCGCTCGTTCGCTTTTTTGCAGAGCAGTGCGAAAGCCCCGAGCAGACCGATGAGGGCAGGCGTCGGCGGCTGGAGAGCGATGAGCAGCTCATTCGCGTCGTCACGATCCATAAATCGAAGGGCCTGGAATACCCGCTCGTATTTTTACCCTTTGCTTCTGCCGCGCGGCCCGTGAAGCCTGATGACTGTCCGCTGAAGTGGCACGATGCGAGCGGCAGATTACAGGTCTCTTTCGGCCCGGTAGGTCCCGAGGCATTGCAAGCGGCTGACTATGATCGGCTTTCAGAAGACCTACGTAAGCTCTATGTGGCCCTTACCCGTGCCCAGTATGCCGTCTGGGTGGGTCTGGCCCCGCTCCAGCAGTCTGGGCCTGCTGCGGTGGATGTGCTCTTGGGACTTCAGGATGCGGTAGCAGACCCCGAAACCTATGGGCAGAGGCTGCGGGAGGCGCTGGCCGATCCTCTCTGCCATTCGGTTATTGCCTATTCTGCCGAGGAGATGTCGGTGCATCCGGTATCGCGGTCAGAGAAGGCGTTGGCGCATGACCGCGACCCGGGGCAGGCGACTGCGGCTTTCGGGCTTCCTCGGCGAGTAGAGCGGCAGGGATTCGACCAGTGGTCGATTACGAGTTATTCGGCCATGCGCACACAGGGCGCCGATGTATCCGCCCTCTCACAGCAGGTCGATTCGGCGATTGTCGAGAACTTAGAGGAGATGCAAGAGGAGAGGCCGCCTCTGCTCGATCGGGCTGGCTCTCTGCCTGCAGGTCCTCTGCATGCTTTCCCTCGTGGCTCCGAGCCCGGTTCGTTTCTGCATGGCCTCTTAGAGCGGGCGGCCCGTGATGGGTTTCCTGCAGTGGTAAAAAATCCCCAGCCGTTCTTTTCACAGGTGCGTCAACAGTGCCTTGCCCGTGGCTGGGCGCAATGGGCGGAGCCCGCTGCCCAATGGCTGCTTCGGGCGATCACGCATCCCTTGCCACTCGATACAGGCGTGCTGCGTCTTGATCAGGCGGATGTTGCGAGGCCTGAGGTGGAGTTCTGGTTTTCTGCCTCCGATGTCGCCTTGGACAGCATCGATGCGATAGTGACGAAGGGTCTCTTCCTGGTCGTGCACGGCCGCCTTTAGAGTCGAGTCGCCTCACGGGCATGCTCAAAGGTTTTATCGATCTGGTGGTTGCCCACCATGGCCGTTACTTTGTTTTGGACTACAAATCGAACTGGCTTGGTCCGACCGATGCAGACTATTCGGCAGACGCTCTGGAACAGGCAGTCTTAGAGCATCGCTATGAGTTGCAGTACGCCTTGTATCTC
>JBEDFV010000239.1:0-6292 GCA_041175005.1 Pseudomonadota bacterium | reverse complement strand
GTACTGGAAGAATCCTGATAAAACCGCTGAGGCCTTCCACGGTGCGTGGTGTTCTGTGGGTGATATGGCCTTTCGGGATGCGGAGGGCTTTATTCACCTTGTGGATCGCAAGAGCAACATGATCATCAGCGGAGGCGAGAATATCTATCCTTCCGAAATTGAAGACATCCTGGGGCAGCACGGTTCGGTGAAGGATGTGGCCGTGATTGGTCTACCGCACGAGAAGTGGGGGGAATCTGTCCATGCGGTTATCGTCCTCCACCAGGGAGCATCGACAACAGAAACAGACCTGATCGACTGGTGCAGAGGCCGAATGGCTGGCTACAAGAGACCGCAGTCGATACGCTTCGTGAACGACGCAGACATGCCGAGAACCGCCACAGGGAAGATCCTGCACCGATTACTGCGCCAGCAATCAAATGAAGCAATGGCCTGAGTCTTCGCCGCATTATTTGTCACACGCGCTAGACTAGCGGGGTTATGAAGACAATCACCCAGACGCCCAACCTGGTAGAACAGGTACGCGATGCACTCCTTAGCGAAATCACTTCAGGCCAACTCAAACCAGGAGAGAGAATCATTCAGGAGCAGATCGCCCAGGCACTCGGTGTCTCGCGGCAGCCCGTACAGCAGGCCCTGCTTCTACTGCGTAATCAGGGCGTACTGCGCGATGCCGGCGGAAGAGGCCTCATTGTCTCCCCCCTAGACCCAGACCATGTCGAACATGTCTATCAGATCAGAGCCGCCATCGAGGCGATGGCCTGCCGTCTAGCAGCGCAAAAGAGTACAAAACATGCCCGCAAACACGGGGCTACGCTTATTGAGGCGGGACGAAAGGCAGTCGCAAGTGGGTCTGTGCCTAAGATGATCGCCGCAGATATCCGCTTTCATCAATTCCTCTACGACCTGGCCGGCAACCCCCTTATTGCGCCAGCCATGGACGCACATCTCACCTACACACAGCGGGCCATGGGCGAGGTACTCATACAAGACCAGAGCCCCCGAGACATTTGGAACCAGCATGCTGCGATCTTAGAGGCCATTGCTGCAGGAGACCCAGATGGCGCCGAAAAACGCGCACGCGATCATCTGATGCAGGCATCGGGTTTTATGGTGTCACGCTTAAAAGATCTTGCAATGCATCCGTTGACCGCGCAATAAATTTAATGCACAGACGGCCCAACAGTCACACTTATTTTGCCCACCCCCGCAACGCTGCCCTCAATTTTGTCCCCGGGCAATACCGCACCCACGCCTTCGGGGGTGCCGGTAAAAATCAAATCGCCCGGTTGCAGGTGGTAGAAAAGCGAGAGGTCTGCGATTTGCTCACGGATGTTCCATATGAGTTTGTTCAGATCAGACGCCTGTTTGGTCTGTCCATTCACACGCAATTCAATGGCGCCTTGCTCAAGCGCCACGCCAGGCATGGGTACCACCTCTGAACAAGGCGCTGAGTCTTCGACATCTTTGCCGAGATCCCAGGGGCGTCCCTGGTCACGGTAGATGAGCTGTAGGTCGCGCCGGGTCATGTCCAGCCCACAGGCATAGCCATAGATGTGGTTGTGCGCATCTTCCACCGTGATCTCGAACCCGGCCTTTCCAATCACCACTACAAGTTCCATCTCGAAATGGTAGTTACTGGTCTGCGGGGGATACGGCACTGTGGCGCCATCTTGCACGAGGGTCTGGGGTGACTTGGTGAAATAAAAGGGCCGCGAAGAGGCCTTGTCGACGGGGCGCCCCATTTCCTGCGCATGGGCATGGTAGTTGCGGCCCACACAAAAAATGCGGTTTATGGGTAAACGCTCGGCTCTTCCGCGAATCGGTAGCGACAAGGGTGCAGGTGGGTTCCAGAGGTATGTGGTCATGGTTGCAATCAAGATCGGTGCTAAGAAGTACGGCGTATCCTTGGTTAGATGTACCCACGGTTTTCGTAGACGCCCAGCTTCTGATGCAGCGGCGTCTCATCAGCCAGGAAAACAAAGCTAGGTTCAGCTCGTAAATTGGTGAGGGTCACGGGGGTATAGCCTGGTGCGCAGCAGGTGTCTGCGCCAGTCAACGTGAAGGTCTGTGCGCCGCTGTCGGCAGCAATGTGCACCTGCAACTGGCCCTCGATGACATGGAATACACAGGCCGGTGAGCGCGCCGGTAAACGAAGTGTCTGGCCGGGGCGCAACATAAGCGCATAGAAGCCCAAGATATTCTGGGCATGGTCACCCGTCTGGGGGTTGATGTAGGTAAGTTGCACGCACTCGGTCTGCGGCTGCTCTTTGGCGAGCCGTAAGAGCGCCGCACGCGCGTCTTTCCATGGGTACCGCAGAAGGGGATAGTCCTTTCGGCTGCGCTCAAATAGTGCGGTAGGAGCAAGGCCTGCAACAACCGCCGGTGCATCGCCCGACCAGTCGGCGCGTACGGCCTGACGGTCTCCGTTGATGTGGTAACTCGTCTCTGTGTAGTAGACCAAAGGCAGGTCGAGCACATCTAGCCAGATTACGGGCTGGTCGCCCTCATGGCCGTGCTCGTGCCATAACCCGGTGGGTGTGAGTATGAGGTCGCCCCGCGACATGGGGCACCGCTCACCATCCACCGTGGTGTAGGCTCCTTCACCCTCTACGATCATGCGCACCGCGTTGGGCGTATGTCGGTGACTGGGTGCCCACTCGCCGGGCAACAGTAATTGCATTCCCAGATACATCGCGGCGCTGGCCTGCATTTTCTCAAGACCATGACCGGGGTTGGCGAGCACCAACACGCGACGCTCTGCCTTTTCAATAGGTGTGAGGCTGCCCGCTTGTAAGAGTAAGGGCCTGATAGTCTGGTAGTACCAGGCGGTCGGGCGCGTCTGACGGGCCGGCACGTTGGGGGGAAGGACACCACGCAGACTCGGCCACAAAGGCACCAGGTTGTGGTCGCGGAGGTCTTGTACATAGCCCGAAGGCAGGTCTTCTATACGGCCAAGGTCGTTCATGTTCGTTCCTCACTGTTGTGCGGCATCAAGGCAATTGCCCACATTCCAGCCATAGAGCCACTCCATGGCGTCGTAAAAGCGCTCGGCGGAGCGGCCACGCCAGAGATCGTTGCGAACGAGACGTTCTACCCCTTTGGCGTGGTAGATGCGGCCCATTTCGCGCGCCGAGAGCACAATACGCGCGGTACGCGCGACGCGGGCCTTCTGGTACAAATCAAAGGCGCCGACAACATCATTGTTATGCGCCTTGAGGGCCTCCCCCAGGGTGACTGCATCTTCTAAGGCCATACAGGCACCCTGTGCCAGGTATTGTGTTGTGGGATGCGCCGCATCGCCCAGCAGCGTGACCTTACCAAAGGACCATTGCCCAATAGGCTCACGGTCGGCGGTGGCCCAGCGCTTCCAGCTCTTGGGCAGGTCAATCAGCTGGCGAGCCTTAGCGCAGATGCCTTGAAAGTAGCTCTGTACTTCCTCTTTGTTGCCCTCGGTGACACCCCATTCCTCCTGCTGACGGCTGTGGAAGGTCACCACCACGTTGTACTGCTCGCCGCCGCGTAGCGGGTAATGCACCAGGTGGCAGTTGGGGCCAACCCAGATGCTAGCGGCGTTCCACTGCAGGTCTTTGGGAAAGTCTTTGCGCTCAACCACCGCGCGATAGACCACATGACCCGTGACACGGGCCGGGTCGCCCACAAACTGTTCGCGTACCACCGACTTCACACCATCGGCCCCGATCAGTGCGAGGCCGCGGTGTTGTTCGCCCCTCTGGTCCGTAAGCGTTACCCCTTGTTTGTCCTGGTCTATAGATAACCCCCGGGTAGAGGTCACGCACTCCCCCAGGCCGGTCTCGAGTGCACCCTCAAGCAGGGACAGATGCACGTCGGCACGGTGAATGACCGCGTAGGGATTCCCAAATCGCTTGATAAACGCCTCCCCTGTTGGAATCTGGCCGACCTGGTATTCATCAATGGCATCGTGCATCACCATGAAGTCGGTGTAGACCGCACGACTGCGGGCCTTATCACCCACCCCAAGCGCATCAAAGGCATGAAAGGCGTTGGGACCAAGCTGAATACCCGCACCGATCTCACCGATCTCGGGGGCCTGCTCCAGGACCTTGACCTTGAACCCCTGGTGGGTGAGGGCAAGCGCGGCTGCGAGGCCGCCAATACCGCCACCGGCAACCAACACAGGAAGATTTAACGAATTATTCATGGGCTTCGCAATTAATAAGTGTACTGACGGTAAGTATGCATATAAAATCTGGCCCATGTCAAACAATTTTTTAACGCTATGAACCTGCCCGCCGAGACCAACGCAGAACTTGTAGATATGCCCGGTCACCTCATCCGTCGATTGCAACAGATTGCCGTGGCAATCTTTCTGGAGGATATGGAGGAGTTTGGTATCACGCCGGTGCAGTACGCGGTCTTACGTACCTTACGCAGCGTACCTAGCATCGATCAGCGCAGCCTGGCCGCCCAAGTAGGCTTAGATACCTCCACCTTGGGTGGCGTAGTAGATCGACTGGAGTCGCGCGGCTGCCTCAGCCGCCAGCCGCTGGCTCAAGACCGCCGTGTACGACAGCTCTCGTTGACCCCGATGGGTACCTCGTTATTGCGAAATATGGAGCCCGCCATACAGAAATCGCAACAGCGCATCCTGGCCCCCTTATCGAAGAAAAAGCAGGCGCAGTTTCTCGCGCTTCTCAGCGAGCTCGTGGAAAAGAACAACGACCTGAGTCGCGCGCCTATTCCAATGCATGTATCTCGGCAGGCCTGAGATAGCCTCAAAAATCATGGGGTACCATTTCCTGGCTACCATTAAAAAGACACGCATGAAACGACACCTCATTCCGCTTGCGATCTTTGGTCTGCTAACTCAGCAGAATGTATATGCCCATCACGGCTGGAGCAGCTACGACCAGACCCAGCTCCTCACCCATACCGGCTCTGTAAAGACCAGTGGCTATGAGCATCCTCACGGATTCATCGTGATAGAGACGCAGGGCCGGACGCTCCATGTCACCCTTGCCCCGCCGACACGCATGGAGAGTCGCGGCCTACCGCGAGACGCTATTCAGCCCGGGAAAAAAGTCACTATCGAAGGCTATGCACTAAGAACAAATGTTGACGAGCTGCGTGCAGAACGGATCACGGCAGGCGGCAAGACGATTGAACTTCGGTAGACCAGCCCAACTTCTCTGGGCCAGCCGCAATGCCTGAGTTCAGCGGGGTACCCCCCGGGGTTCCCATAATCCAAGCCATTGAGAGACTACCTCTCGCCCTAGCCATGAGGGAATCGACTTGGCTCTACCCGACAGTGGAGACCCTGCACATCCTGGGCATTGCTGGCCTCTTCGGAACTGTTCTCCTACTCGATGTACGGCTCCTCGGACTTGGAAAAAGCATTCCGCTATCACCGCTGGTCCGTCTCATTCTCCCAATCGCCTTTGTTTCCTTGCTCTTGGTAATGCTCTCAGGCAGCCTTCTATTCCTTACCCAAGCCGGAGAACTGATCGCATTACCGCTCTTCGCCTACAAAATTGCTCTCATCATGGTGCTGCTCACCAATGCCACGGCCCTGCACCTGCGAATAGGGCCCTTACTAGTAAAGAGCGAGATTCAACAAGGCTTTCCCTGGTCAATACGGCTCCAGGCCGGGGCTTCTGTCCTCGGATGGATCGTGGTCGTGTGGCTCGGCCGATGGCTAGCCTACGTCTAGAACCATGAGAAGAGTAGCCCCTGGAATAGGATTTACACAGTCGCCTTCTGCAGCCAGCCCTTGATTATGTCCATTGAGCGCTTTGGCTCTTCCATGAGGAAAAAATGGCTGCAGTCATCAAAGATCGAAACCTCTGCATGCGGAAGACGATCAATCATCCACTGCGTGCAGATCATTGAGCAGATAGGGTCAGAACGACCCGCCATGATAAGTGTGGGGGTCTTCATTTGACTGAGCCAAGAGGTGGAGTCAAAAGCAAGGACCGCATTAGCCAGGTTTACGTACGAATCACGATCACGCGACTCGTCTGAGAGCAACCGCTCCACCTTTGCAAGCTGCTCTGGCTGCTCAATAAAAAATTTGGGGGAAATAAATGACGGAGACGACATCCGTGCCCAATCGGCCCAGCTCCTACCCCAGAGAATCAAATCCCGCATGTTTTCTATAAGACGCTTTCCCATGGCGTCGAGCTTTGATAACGACGCGGCCAAGACGATTGAGTCTAGCCGCTTAGGCTGCAGGCGTGCCATTTCTTGTGCAATGGCGCCGCCCATAGACCGTCCAACCACATGACACGACTGAACCTGTAATGTATCGAGA